>NZ_JBQWAS010000009.1:0-37159 GCF_052492075.1 Haloleucobacter albus | reverse complement strand
CAACACCAACGCCACGTTCCGTGAGCAGCTTCACCGCCTCGGTTTTGAACTCACGGCTATAGGTCCGTCTTGTCATTTTCTGCTCTCCGCTTCAAGGACACGATCTTATCGAGGTGTCCACCAAACCGGCAGCAGCTCAACCCTGTTAATGCCATCGGCAGATCGGGCGCACGGGGTATCGGCACATCAGGCGCAGCACTATCGGCAGATCAGGCGCACGAACCGCAGCTAACGCCTTGGCCTGAAAAGCGGAATCCGACCGCTAACTTATCTAACAGAGAATCTAACTCTTTTTCTTTGACGCGCGCGCAGGCGAAGCGTGGTGCCGGGTCTGCCCGAAGGGGCGAGCCATGACAGCCGCGCTCGACGCGCTGCGCCCGCGCAGCCCCCAAGCACATCACCGGAGACGAAGAATGACCCGTCGCGCCCATCGCAGCGCGCACGGCCGTCCGCTGCCGGACGGGCCTGCGCCCTTCACAACATTGGTCGAGCTGACCTTCGAGAAACGCAAGGTCGAGCACTGGATACGCTTCGGCCGCAAGAGCTACGAGCAGATCATCGACCGCCGCCGCAGCGTCGTCGGCTTCGCGCCGGGCAGCGTCTTTGCCTTCGTCCGTTGGGCATCTGGCGAGCATGGCACGGTCGTTTCGCGCATCGACATCGTGCGGGCCATCGGTCGCGGCGAGCCGTTCCAGACATTGCCGTTCGTGCGCCCCGGCGGCGAAATCCTGTTGCGCCTCGACGGCTGGCCCAAGGTGCAGCGCGCGCTTGCCGCCATCGACGCCGTGGAATCGCTCGGCCTCGATCCGGCCGATGCCTCGCCGGATCACTGGCGGCACGTCCACAACCGTTTGACCGCCAATCTGGAGCCGCACGCCTACACGCCCGAGCGACATGCCGCGTGGCTTCACCGCCGAAGGATCGAGCCGTGACACGCCGCCGCACCATTACGGTGACGGCGCTCGCCGCCATCGGCATCGCCGCCGCCAGCGCCGTCGATTGGCCCGTGAAACTCATCTGGAACGCCACGGCCAGCGCGCCCATCGGCTTCTACACCGTCGAGCCGGCCGACGCGCTCGACGTGCCCGAGCTGGTCGCCGTCATGCCGCCCGAACCGCTCGCCGCCTTCATGGCCGAGCGCGGCTATGTCGCGCGAGGCGTCCCGCTCTTGAAGCGCGTCTTGGGCCTGCCCGGACAGCGGGTTTGCCGCGCCGGCCGCACGATCACGGTTGACGGGATCGAGATGGGCGAGGCGCTGGAGCGCGATAGCCTCGGCCGCGATCTGCCCATCTGGCAGGGCTGCCGCGTCATCAGCGACGACCAGCTTTTCCTCATGAATTGGGAAGTCCGCGACAGCCTCGACGGCCGGTATTTCGGACCCATCCCCGCAGCTTCCGTCATCGGCCGAGCGGTCCCGCTCTGGACCGATGAGGAAGGCGTCGGCCGCTACCAGTGGCGCGCGCCGACGCACTGAAACCACCCCCGAAAACCAACCACAGGAGATTTCCATGGCAGAGATAGGCACCTTCACCCGCACCGAAACCGGCTATGCCGGGGAGCTTCATTCGTTCGGCCTCCACGAAAAGCTGTTCATCGTTCCGGCCAAGCCGAGCGACGTAAAAAACGCACCCGACTATCGCGTGCGCCTCGATAGCGAGGACGGCCCGGACGCCGGCCCGGCATGGAAGGACGCCAGCGAAAATGCCGGCGACTTCGTGTCGATGCGGCTGGAGGGACCGATCTTCCCGTTCCCGATCCGCGCCAAGCTGTTCCAGTCCAACGACGATCCATCGGTCTGGACGCTGCGTTGGAAGCACCCCCGGAAAGTCGAGGACGAGGAATGACGGCCGCGCGCGTCCGGCCCGCCATCCGGTCCAAGATCGTCATCCCTTTGTTTGCGGAAAAGCCGTCTCATCCCTCCGTCCCGCTCGGCCACTGGACGGCCGGCACGCGCAGCGTAGGTCAGGGGCGGCCATCGGCCGGCGCTTGCGCCTTGCCCTTGACCGCAGCGAGCACGCTGGCAGGCTGGCGGCGAAGCGGAGACAAGCCGGCATGGCATTATGCCGTCCTGCTGCTGGCGGGGGCGTTTTCCGTCTGCGCCGGATCGGGCGTCGCGGTCGCGCAATCCGCGCCGGTCGAACGCCCGGCAGCGGCCCATCCCTATGCCGCCTATATCGCCGAGGCGTCGCAACGGTTCGGCATCCCCGAGCATTGGATTGCCGCCGTGCTGCGCGCCGAGAGCGCGGGCGACGTGCGCGCGATTTCGTCGGCCGGCGCGATGGGATTGATGCAGGTGATGCCCGACACATGGGCGGGCTTGCGCGTCCGCCATGGCCTCGGCCGCGATCCCTATGACCCGCGCGACAACATCATGGCGGGGACGGCTTACCTGCGCGAGATGTTCGACCGCTACGGCAATGTCACGGCGATGCTGGCGGCCTACAATGCCGGTCCCGGCCGCTACGACGATCACCGCGCGACCGGCCGCCCGCTTCCCGCCGAGACACGCGCCTATGTCGCCGCGCTCGCCCCGATCCTTGGCGGCGCGGCTCCATCGGATGCGCCGTTGCAACCACCGGCATCGCCGCCCGATTGGCGCGAGGCACCGCTGTTCGTCATGCGCCCGGCCGACACGCGGACTGCCGCCGCGCCGCCGTCCGAGGCGCAATCAAGCGACGGCCGCGCTGCCGTTCCGGCGCGCGACCCCGCCCGTGCGGAACCGCAAGACGGCAGCATTTTCGTGGCGAGCGCCAGCGACGGGGGAACGCCATGACGGCGGCGTTCCCGCGCTCGGCGGCGCTCATTCCGGTGTCCAGTCAGGCAGGTTTTTGCCCGGCTGGATTCCCGGCAGGAGGGGCGGAAAAGGCAGAAAGGGCGGAGGGCAAGATTAAAGAAGACGGCACCATGTCGGGCCGCTTCTGGAAAATATTGTTGTCTGCACACTGGTTAGGGGAGCCGCACGCGGCACTTTTGTCTTTGCCCTCGCGTGCCGCGATTTGGCGCAAAGCCTTGGCTTTGCAGGGTTTCGAGCGGCACCATAGGCTGATATCGGCCTGTTTTCAGCGGTTTTGGCTGGTGTTGCGCACATGAGCGCCGATGACGAAAACCGCTTCCGCCCGAAGCCAGGTCGCATCCGTTCCGACAGGCCAAAGGCGGGCAAGGCAAGGAGTTTTCTCACCCAGGTCAAACGGATCACCCGCCAACATCAGGCAGCGAGCGGGCAGAATCTCTCCACATCATCACCAGCGCGCCCGTCATCGCCCGGTCAATCGCGCGCCATCGCCGCCAGCGGCAAGGGCGTGAAGCGCGGGCGCGGCGCGAGCTTTGTCCGCGCCCGCAATATCTCCGGCACCTGGCATCATCGCCAGCCCGGCAGCCGCCGCGTGATCGTCAAGCAGCGCAGCGTTCGGGGCGCAGGCAAAAACGGCCGCGCCCGTGCGCATCTGCGTTACGTCCAGCGTGATGGCACCTCACGTGACGGCGAACGCGGCCAGCTCTATTCGGCGCATGACGACCGCGCCGATGGCGATGATTTTCTTGAACGCGGCAAGGATGACCGCCATCAGTTCCGCTTCATCGTTTCGCCCGAGGATGGCACGGAACTGTCTGACCTGACCGCCTATACCCGCGACCTGATGAAACAGGTGGAAGCCGACCTTGGCACGAAGCTCGATTGGGTCGCGGTCAATCACCACAATACTGGCCATCCCCATGTGCATGTCATCGTCAATGGCCGCGATGACACGGGTGGCGATCTAGTCATCAATGGCGACTATCTCGCCAACGGATTGCGTGAACGCGCCAGCGAGATGGCGACCCTTGAACTCGGCCCCGTCACCGAGGTCGAACAGAGCCGCAAGCTGTCAGCCGAGATCGATCAGGACCGGTTCACCCGCATAGACCGGGCGATGGCGCAGGAAGCCGAAGACGGCATTCTTGACCTGCGCCCCGAACCGCCGGGACAGAGCCGACAGTTCGAACGAACATTGCGCCTGCGCCGTCTCGCCAAACTGGAGAAGATGGGGCTGGCGAGTGAACATGCGCCCGGCATCTGGGAACTCCGTAAGGATATGGAACCGGTGCTGCGCGAGATGGGCGAGCGCGGCGACATCATCCGCACCATGCAGAAGGCGTTCGGGCCAGAGGGCGGTGAACGCGATCCCATGAGGTTCCAGATTCATGATCGCGCGCCCGAAACGCCGATTACGGGCCGCGTCATGGATAAGCACCTGTCCGACGATCTGGGCGAAAACCTGACCATTGTGGTGGACGGGATCGACGGGCGAACGCACCACATCGCTGACATCGCACCGGAGCGGCTGGAGGATGCCCGCATCGGCAGCATCGCCGAAATCGGCCCGTTAGAGGTGAAGGCACGCCCGTCCGACCGCAGCATTGCGGCCATTGCCGAAGACGGCGTCTATCGCCCGAGCCGTCAGCTGGAACAGGCAAAGTTCGAGGGCCGCGTTCCCGGCGGCGACTATGAGGGCTATGTCGATGCCCACGTGCGCCGGTTGGAGGCACTGCGCAGAGCCGGGATTGTCGAGCGGATCGACGCCGATCAGTGGCGTATCCCGGACGATTTCGAAAGCCGCGCTGCCGCCTATGATTCCGGGCGCAACCCGCAGGCCAGCATTCGCGTGTTGTCGGTCTTCGAACTTGAAAAGCAGATCGGATCGGACGGCGCGACATGGCTGGACCGGCGATTGATCCATGGCGGAGCGGCCGACCTTGCTCCGACCGGCTTTGGCCAGCAGGTGCGCGAGGCGATGGATCAGCGCCGCGATCATCACATCGAACAGGGTGACGCCACGCGTGGCAAGGACGGTCGCACACTCTATCGTCGCAACCTTCTCGCAACTTTGCGGGAGCGGGAGGTTGCACGCGCCGGCGCGGACATGGCCGAGAGCAAGGGCCTGTCGTTTCGTGCCACCACGGACGGCGAAACCGTTAGCGGCAAATTCACCGGCACCACGCAGCTATCCAGCGGCAAGTTCGCCGTGGTCGAAAAATCCCATGAGTTCACCCTTGTCCCGTGGCGGCCAGTCATCGACCGTCAGCTTGGCCGCGAGATCACGGGCGTCATGGAGGGTGGATTAGTGTCGTGGCAGTTTGGAAGGCAGAGGGGGGTGGGGTTGTAATGGACTAAGCCATTCTCTTTCGCCAAGACGGTCACGAGATCATGGTGGATTTAGCAGGGTTGACTCAACGATGAACATGATTATGGTATAGTCATTCCATAATCATGTTGGATACACCATGGCCCGCCCGAGAGAGTTCGACGAAGACCGTGTAATGGAGGCCGCAATGGAGACCTTTTGGCGCAAGGGCTATGAGGGGACTTCGGCGCAAGACCTTGTTGACGCCACAGGCCTCGGGCGCGGCAGCCTCTATGCCGCCTATGCGAACAAGCAGGGCATCTTCGAGCAGGCGCTGCGGCGCTACCACAAGCGCGCGCAAGGTCATGTCGATCAACTCCGCGAGCCGGGTTCACCTGTAGAGCGCCTTCGAGAGTTGATGCAGGGGATTGTCGATGCCGATCTTGGAGTATCGGAGAAGCGCGGATGCCTCGCCACCAACAGCGCCATCGAAGTCGCCAGCAGCGATCCGCATGTTGCCGATCTGGTGCGTTGCAATTTCAACATCCTGACGCGCGGCATCGAAGAAACGATCCGGCGAGGTCAGGACGCTGGCGAAATCCGCTCCAGCGCGGATGCTGCAACGCTGGCGCTTTTTGTCTTCAATGCCGTGCAGGGACTGCGTGTCCTGACCAGCACGGCTTCTGCTCAGGATCGCGACAAACTGACCACGATTATCGACCAGACTTTGGCCGCGCTGACCTGACCACCCCTCTTTTTTTGATCAGTTATGGAACGATCATTAAATAATTCCCACAACATCACAGGAGCTACTCATGACAGAGAATAATCCCGCCGTTTCAGTTGCCGTGCTCGGCACCGGCCTTATCGGCGCAGCCGTTGCCCGCAATCTCGCCCGCAAAGGATTTCATGTCCTCGCGTGGAACCGCACGGCAGAGAAGGCCCAGGCCCTGACGACCGATGGTGCGCAAGCCTTCGACAATCCGGCCGATGCCATCCGGGACGCAGATGTCATCGTCACCGTGCTGAAGGATGGTCCTGCCGTGAATGAGGCAATGGCTGCCGCGCTGCCCGGCCTGCGCAAAGGTGCGATCTGGCTGCAACTCAGCACGGTAGGTGTCGAAGCGATCAACACGCTCGCTGCCTTCGCCGATGAAAATGGCCTCGTCTTCTACGACGCGCCTGTGCAGGGAACCCGCCAGCCCGCCGAGCAGGGCAAGCTGGTTATCCTCGCCTCTGGCCCCGAAGAAGGTCGGGGCGTTGCGCAATCGGTCTTCGACGCCATCGGCCAGCGCACCCTTTGGGTGTCGGACCGACCGGGAGCGAGCAGCCGCCTCAAGCTGGCGCTGAACGCCTATGTGTTCGCTCTCACGCATGGCACAGCCGAAACCCTCGCCATCGCCAAGGCGCTCGGCGTCGATCCGGCACTGGTGGTCGAGGCCGTAACCGGCGGGCCGCTCGACAGCGGTTATTTTCAGGGCAAGGCCGCCGCAATGCTCAAGAGTGATTTCACGGCCAGCTTCTCCGTCGCCAACGGGGTGAAGGATGCGCGCCTCGTCGTCGAGGCACTGACCGGAACCGGCATTCAGGCGGATTTGGCGGCGGCTGGTCTGGCCCGCTTCCAACGGGTCGAGGAAGCCGGACATGGCGACAAGGACATCGCAGCCTCTTTCCTGGCGGATGCGTGACGCCATGACAGTTTCCGAAAACATTCAGACTGATCGCCCGGAAGTGGAAGGTGCGCACGAGCGTCTGCCGGTCGGGCAATTGCTGGCGTTCACGGTGGCGGGGTTTCTCGCCATCATGACCGAGAACATGCCCGCCGGTCTTCTACCGCAGATCGGCGCGGGTCTCGGCGTATCGGAAGCCATGGCCGGACAGACCGTGACGCTCTATGCGCTCGGCTCGGTGGTGGCGGCCATCCCGGTCATCGCGGCGACAAGAAGCTGGAACCGCCGTCCGCTGTTCCTGTTGGCGATTACCGGGCTTCTGATCTTCAACACCATGACGGCCGTGACGGCGCATTACGGCATGACGCTGCTCGCGCGTTTCATCGCCGGCATGTCTGCGGGCGTGGTCTGGGGATTGGTCGCAGGCTATGCACGGCGGCTTGCACCGCAGCATCTGCAAGGCCGGGCGCTCGCCATCGTCGGTGTCGGCCAGCCCATCGCGCTGTCGCTCGGAGTGCCGCTTGGCGCGTGGCTCGGCGGTCTGTTCGACTGGCGGGCTGTCTTCTGGATCATGTCCGCCGTAGCCTTGCTGCTCCTGGCATGGGTGCGGTTCGGCGTTCCCGACTTCCCCGGTCAGGCACAAGATCAGCGGCTGCCGGTGCGCAAGGTGTTCCTGATCCCCGGAATCGGCCCGGTGTTGCTGGTGCTGTTCGCATGGATATTGGCCCACAACATCCTTTACACCTATGTCGCGCCGTTCCTTGTCGCATCCGGCACTGGATTGCGGGTCGAGCTTATTCTTCTCGTATTCGGCGTGGCGTCGGTTATCGGCATATGGGGAACTGGCATTCTGGTGGACCGCCGCTTGCGGGGCGTCACGCTCATCAGCCTCGCCGCCTTCGCCGTCGCGGCGGCCTTGCTGGCGATACCGCATGGATCGGCCGCGCTGGTGCTGGCCGGGGTCGCCATCTGGGGGCTGACTTTCGGCGGTGCGCCGACCTTGCTGCAAACGGCGCTGGCGGATTCCGCAGGTGAACATGCGGATGTCGCCCAATCCATCCTCGTGACCATCTTCAACCTCGCCGTAGCGGGTGGCGGACTGATCGGCGGGCTAGTGATCGACGCGGTCGGACCATCATGGCTGCCCTGGACCCTGCTGCCGCTGATCATCATCGCGCTGGCAATGGCCTGGCAGGCGAAGGCTCACGGCTTCCGGGCCGGTCATCGCAGATATTGAGGCCATGCAATCTCAACACCCAACATCACAAAGAACAACAGGACGTAAATGATGAACCATCCGGCACTTGCTCTTATTGAAACGCGCATCTCTGCAAATCTTTTCGACTCTTCGCAAACAGTGTCGGACGCAGAAATCGAAAACCTTGTGCGCCTCGCAACCCGCGCGCCGACCGCTTACAACCTCCAGAACTGGCGGTTCATCGCAGTGCGCTCCTCGGAAGCCAAGGCGCGCTTGCATCCTCACGCCTGGCATCAGGCCAAGATCAGGGAAGCGGCTGTCACTTTCATCATCTGCGGCGTCATGCCTGATGCGGCGACACTTCCTGAAAGGCTGCGGCCCTCCGTTGAGGCGGGTTTCATGCCCTCAGACATGCCTGCCCAATGGCAGGCTGCGTCCAGTCCGCAATATAGCGATCCCCAGTTCGCACGGGATGAAGCCGTGCGTTCGGCGACATTTGGGGCGGCGACGCTGATATTTGCTGCCGAAGCGTCGGGTTTTGTTTCATGCCCGATGGTCGGTTTTGATCCCGAAGCGGTAGCCCGAACATTTGATCTTCGATCAAATGAGGTGCCGGTGGTGCTGGTCGCAGTCGGTCATGCCGCGCCCGGCAATTGGCCGCAAAAGCCGCGCCGGCCGCTCACAGATGTTCTGGAAATCGCATGAAATCTCGCGCGTCCGATATGCTGCCGACGGCGATTGCGCCCGCTATATGGGGCAGCACTTATATCGTCACTACCGAGTTCCTGTCGGATTACTCGCCGATGACGGTGGCGATGCTCCGGGCATTGCCCGCTGGCTTGCTGCTGCTTCTGATAGTGCGGCAGCTTCCAACCGGGGTATGGTGGCTGCGCATCTTCATTCTGGGCGCGCTCAACTTCTCGATCTTCTGGAGCATGCTGTTTGTTTCGGCTTACCGTCTTCCCGGCGGTGTCGCTGCTCACCTTCACCGCGTGGCAGTTGACGGCCGGCGGCCTTCTTCTTGTGCCGACCGCCCTGCTTCTCGATCCAGCCATTCCAGTTCCGACCCTGCCCAACCTACTCGGGCTGGTTTGGCTCGGGCTGGTCGGCGCGGCTCTAACCTATACCTTCTGGTTCCGGGGCATCGCCCGGCTGGACTCGGCCGTCGTTTCCTCGCTGGGTTTTCTTAGTCCCGTTACTGCCGTGCTGCTTGGCTGGGCGTTCCTCGGTCAGACGCTGACCGCGCTTCAAATTGTAGGCGTCGTGCTGGTCATCACCAGCATCTGGCTCGGCCTGCGCCCAATCGCAATTCCACGCCTTATTCCCGAGAGGGCGATCCAGCCTCGACCGGATCAAGAAGCTGACGAATGGTGAGAACATGCGTCGGCGTGGCCGCATAGTATCTGATCGGAGCGAGCCGTCGCTGTTGTTGAATGGGCGTATTCCCATGGCATCGCTGATCCAGACGCTCGCCGTTGCCGAATATCTCAACTTCCGCCACGCCGCCAAGGCGCTCGGCGCGGCGCAATCCAGCGTCAGCGCTCGGGTGAAGGCGCTGGAGGACGACCTTGGCATTCTGCTGTTCGAGCGACACGCACGCGGAGTCCGGCTGACAGACGCTGGACGCCATTTTGTTGAGCAGGTGACGGTGGGAATCGACCAGCTCGACCATGCGGTCAAAACCGCCAGCATGGTCGGGGCTGGTCGGCAAGGACGCCTTCGCATCGGTATCTGTGCGCTGACATCCGGCGGGTTTCTTGACCAACTGCTTTCAAAGTATCGAGAAGTCCATCCCGGCATCGACATCGACATGACCGAAGGCACAGCCCGCAAAACGATGATGCAGCTGCGCGCTGATCGTCTGGACATCGTTTTCGTCGCCGGCGCGCCCGAACCGCCTGACTTTCATGCCCGGTGCATATGGGCAGAACCTCTGATTGCAGCCCTGCCAGATCATCATCCGCTCGCGGGCAATTCCGCCGTAGCGTGGCCCGATCTATCCGGCGAGACCTTCCTTGTTCGTCACGGAGGCACTGGCCCACAAGCGTATGACCACATCCTGCTGCGCTTTGCCGGGAATTTTTCTGCGCCGACCATACAGCGCCTTGATGTGGGGCGCAGCGCATTGTTGTCGATGGTCGCACAAGGATTTGGGATCACCATTGTCGGCGCGGCAACATCGCTGATGCCTGCATCCGGCGTGACGTTTCTGCCGTTCTCCGACGAGCTGGAGCCGGTTCCTTTTTCGGCAGTCTGGTCACCATTTAACCGCAGCGCGGCACTCCGCAACCTGCTGGACCTTGCAAACGCAATGGAGCGGCAAGTTCGGACGGGCTGATTTCATCCCAACCATCCTATTTGCCGCCGATAGTATCCGGCAACCCTCCAGTATCCGTTTTGCTGTTGCCAGCCCGGCATATGCCCACTTTCTGATCGGCCTCAAAATTCTTGCCAATTGGAGCCTGTATGCGCGGAGGACGTATCCTTTGGGGTCAGATCAGTGTGGTTTTCGCCATCGTTCTGGTGATGACCTGGACGGCGACGCAATGGACGGCCTTCCGCCTCGGCTTTCAGCCCCAGCTTGGAACGCCATGGTTCGATCTGGCGGGCTGGCCAATCTATTACCCGCCCGCCTTCTTCTGGTGGTGGTTTTCCTTTGACGCCTATGCGCCTGCGATATTCGTGGAAGGTGCGATCGTCGCCGCATCCGGCGGTCTCATGGCCATCGCCGCCGCTATCGTCATGTCAATCATTCGCTCGCGCGAGGCGCGCAACGTCGCCACCTACGGTTCGGCGCGATGGGCGGAGGATAAGGAAATCCGTTCCGCTGGCTTGCTTGGCCCCGATGGCGTGGTGCTCGGGCGATACGCGCGCAACTATCCGCTCCGATCTGCCCGGCCAGATCACCGCGCAAGTGACGGAAAACGTCTATGACAGCCCGACCGGATCGCTGCTGCTGATCCCGCAGGGCACGCGCATCATCGGTCAATACGATGATGGGGTGAGTTTCGGGCAGCGCCGCGTGCTGCTGGTCTGGAATCGCCTGATCCTGCCCGGTGGCCGTTCCATCGTCCTCGAACGCCTGCCGGGCGCGGATGCCAGCGGTTATGCCGGGCTGGAGGATGGCGTCGATCATCACTGGTGGGACGTGATGAAAGCCGCTGGCCTCTCCACGCTGCTGGGCATCGGCACGGAACTGGCCAGCGACAGCGAAGACCGCCTGATCCGCGCCATCCGCGACGGGGCGCAGGACACCATCAATCAGGCCGGACAACAGATCGTCCAGCGCCAGTTGCAGGTCGCGCCCACGCTGACGATCCGGCCGGGCTTCCCAGTCCGGATTATTGTTACCCGCGATCTTGTCATCGAACCAAACGGAGGCTGACCATGACCAAACTGAAACTTGGGCCATTGCCTGACGACAAGCCGGTGAAAGTGACACTGGAGCTACCCGCGCCGCTCCACCGCGACCTGACCGCCTATGCCGAGGTGCTGGCCCGTGAGACCAACCAGCTCATCGCCGATCCCGTGAGGCTCATCGTGCCCATGCTGGAAAGGTTCATCGCGACGGATCGAGGTTTTGCCAAGGCGCGGCGGGAGGGGAAGTCGGGTACGCCAAGCACGTAACAGCGGTTGGCGGGTAGACCGAAAAGGCTACCAAACTTCATGCGGTTTCTGAACGTCGCCGCTTTCCAATGTCTCCAAATAACACTCCAGATTTCCAGAAATTTTTCCGAGGACGCTTGGCAGATAGGGCACAAGATCGACAAACCGTTCGCCGCCCACCGCAGGTCCGCCGTGGTAGAAGCGACAGTGATTGATGATATCACGGCGTTCATCCGGTGGCAGTTGAGCCATCGGATCACTGTCATTGTAGTCGTGAAGGTGCGAAAGGTGGATGAATGCGCACCCAAACTTGTAAACAGATTGGGTCCAGCCCTGAAGCCCTTGGGCGAGGTCAACCATTTCCCTGTCTGTTATCCTTGCCCGTGTACCTTCACGGGTCCATTTCTCGCCATTGATCAAGGCATCAATCAACACCTCCCGGCGTTCAGGGCTTTGCGTGATCAGGTAAATCACGCGAACCATAGAATCCAACTCTTGTCGCAATATGGCAATCATCTGGCCTGCAAGCCCAGACTCAGCCAGCAACTCCATTGCCTTCTGATGTTCAATCGACCGGCTGCGAATTGTTCGGACGAAAACGGTAAGGTTCGACATTAGAATCCTGGCATGTAGGGGCGTCGCGAGACGGGTGCTCATAGTAGCTTAATTTTGTCGGCCGTCGGCAAGTAGCTATATGTGTTTGGCATTACTGGGGTGCCGCTGACGCATAACCCCAACTGCGGCACGCTACGGGACGCCGACTTCCCTCCATGGTTCGATGAATTCCGGCGGCTTGATCGTGCCGGAAGCCACCTGAACCACGGAGGATTCCATGTCCACAGAGCGCCACCGCGCCCGTAAAGGGCGACCGCGAACCACGGCACCCGAAACGCTGCCTGACGATCTGTTCGACTATGCCGACGACCCCACGCCGGACGGGCGGGAAAGTCGCAGATCGCCGCTGCGCATCGTCGATGTGGAAAAGCTGCCCGTCATTGATGACTGGCCGGAACAGGTGCCGGTCACGCTGTCCGAGGTGGAAATCTTCGAGCGGCATTTCGGCGATGTGCTCGACAGGCTGTTTGGCCCGATTGACGGCGACCACGACAGTCTAGACTTGCCTGAATTAACATCAGATGGTAACAGTGGGTCATGAGCGGGGATCGCGACGCGAGCCTCGACATGCTTCTGGACCTTGATGGCCAGGTGCTTGTTGTCGATCCCGGGGGCGGACACTGGGTGAAATTCGTTGTCACCCGGGTTCCGGTCTCGGCAGAAAAGCCGCATGGCCTCGATTATTCGCTCACACTTCACGGGCCTTCGGGCGAGCGGCTGGTCGGTTTTGACAACGCCCATCCAGTCGGCAGGGGCAAGCGCGGTGAACCGATGGACCATCGGCATCGCCTCCAGACCGTGAAGTCCTACGCCTACGAGGATGCGGCCACGCTGCTGGCCGATTTCTGGCAGGCGGTGGATGCGGTGTTGAAGGAGCGAGGTGTGCTATGACCACATTGAAAGTCGGGATCGCCGACTATGAGGAAATGAAGGCCCGCACCATGCGGATCGCGCGCGGCGAGGAAAAGCCGGGCGCGGATGATCCGAAAGTGTGGTTCACCTCGACCGAATCCTTCGCGCAAATCCTCTCCAGCGGAAACCGTCAGCTGTTGCGCGTCATCCACGAGAAAGCCCCCGGATCACTGGAAGAACTGTCACGGCTGACCGGGCGAACGAAGCCCAGCCTGTCCCGCACCCTCAAGACAATGGCGAACTACGGCCTGATCCGTATGGACCCCGGCGAAGGGCAGAAGGTCGTGCCTAAAGTGCTGCATGATCGGGTGGCGCTGGAATTGCCCTTGCTCGAACCGCGCAGCGCGGAAGGAGGCCGGTAATGAACAGCCAGACCCCGAATGTCGCCCTGCGTGCCGCGCTTTACCTGCGTGTTTCCACGGCACGGCAGGCCGAGCATGACGTGTCGATCCCCGACCAGAAGCGGCAGGGCGAAGCCTATTGCCAGCAGCGCGGCTATCAGCTTGTCGAAACCTTCGTGGAACCGGGCGCGTCCGCCACCAATGACAAGCGCCCAGAGTTCCAGCGCATGATCGAGGCAGGTACGTCCAAGCCCGCTGCCTTCGATATCGTCGTGGTCCATTCGTTCAGCCGCTTCTTCCGCGACCATTTCGAACTGGAGTTCTACGTCCGCAAACTAGCGAAAAACGGCGTCAAGCTGGTCTCCATTACGCAGGAAATGGGCGATGATCCCATGCACGTCATGATGCGGCAGATCATGGCCTTGTTCGACGAATACCAGTCCAAGGAAAACGCCAAGCACGTTCTGCGCGCATTGAAGGAGAATGCGCGGCAGGGCTTCTGGAACGGTTCCCTACCGCCCATCGGCTATCGCGTCGTCGATGCCGAACAGCGCGGCGCAAAGATGAAGAAGAAGCTGGAGATTGATCCGCTGCACGCTGACACCGTGCGCATGATCTATCGGCTTGCTTTGGAGGGCGACGGCATGTCCGGCCCGATGGGCATCAAGGCTATCGTTAACCACCTGAACGGCAATCACATCTATACCCGCAATGGCGGCCGCTGGGGCATCGGCCAGCTTCATCGTGTCCTAACCCGCCGCACCTATATTGGCGAGCATCAGTTCAACAAGCGCTCCAAGAAGGGCGAGGTGAAGCCGGAGAAGGAGGTCGTCACCGTCCCGGTGCCTCCGCTGATCGACCGCGAGACCTTTGACGCGGTGCAAGCCCGCTTGAAGGCCAATAACCCCAAGGTCACACCGCCGCGCGTGGTCAGCGGCCCGAATCTGCTGACCGGCATCTGCTATTGCGGCAATTGCGGTGGTGCGATGACGCTCCGCACCGGCAAGAGCGGCCGTTATCGCTATTACGCCTGCTCGATCCGCGCGCGGCAGGGGGCTACTGGCTGCAAGGGTCGCGCCATCCCGATGGACAAGCTCGACAAGATGGTCGTGAACCATATCGAGGAACGGTTGCTGGACCCGGAGCGGATCGAGGAAGTTCTTGCCTCGCTGCTGGACCGCCGACAGGAGGGCGTCGAGCGCCGCAGTCAGCACATTGCCGAACTGAACCAGCGCGCCGCAGAGGCGGACATGCGCCTCAAGCGTCTTTACGATGCCATCGAATCCGGTTCGCTCGATCCGACCGAATCCGCCCTGGGCGAACGTATCGCGGGCCTCACCGCGCTCCGAGACCAGGCACGAGCCGACGCCACACGCATCGAAGCTATGCTGGCCAACTCCACCCACCAGCGCCTGACAGGCGACGCCGTGCGAGAATTGACGATTGAAGCACGCCGCAGATTACGGCTCGGAAAGGGTGGCTATCGGCGGGAGCACGTCCGGGCCTTCGCTCAACGTATCGAGGTCGCCGACGAGGCGATCTACATCAAAGGGAACAAAAACACCCTGCTACGGACGCTGGTGGCAACCAAAGGAGGGAAATCGGCGGAAACCGGCGTTCCCGGTTTTGTTCCGAAGTGGCGGAGGAAGTGCCCTTCCAACTGGACCGTCTCCTGTGACCCTTGAGGATGCTCCGGCAGGATTACGAGTCTTACGGACTTCTAGGGAACATTTCGCAATTTAACGCCGGTTCACGGGGCAATTCGCCGCTGCGCCCAATGTCCGAGGGACGCAGCCCGCAACGCGCAGAGCCCCGCAACACACTGACTTGAATACGTTTTCTTTCTACGCATTCGTTGTCGTGCGACCACGGCGGTCGTTCGAAAGGAAACGAAAATGCGAGAAGTATGCCTCAGTCAAATCGATCTGGCTGCCCGATGGAGAATTAGCCCGAGGACACTTGAGCGGTGGCGGTGGTGCGGCGAAGGACCGAGCTTCATGAAGCTCGGTGGGCGCGTGATCTACCGCCTCGAAGATGTGCTGGCATTCGAAAATCAAGAATTGCGCGACCTGGAGGAGATAAAGGCCGGGCGCTGAATCCCGCGCGGGCATCGTCAGCAAAACCCTGCGCGAAGCATTGTTATGGCCGCGCAGGGAGTTTGCATTTCGGCCGTTAAGGTCGCACGAAAGGAAACGAAAATGTTTGACACCCGTCTGACCCAAATTGAGCTGGCAGCACGATGGAGGATCAGCCACAGGACCCTCGAATACTGGCGCTCCCTTGGCGAAGGGCCGCGCTTCATCAAGATCGGACGCTTGGTCATCTACCGGATGGAGGATGTCGTGGCATTCGAAAACCGGGAGCTGAGCGAGATCGTACCTGACAAGACCGGCGGCTGAACCACGCCCGCGTAGCCCACTTTCATTCGATGGCGATTAAGCCGGGAGAAATTTCGGTAGCAACATGGCTCCAACCGTGATCGAAGGTAAACGTTTTCGAATTTCCCGCCGGATCTTGTATTCCGAGAATGCGAGCTGTTGAAGCGTTCCTGGCGCTTTCGACGATATACAGCCAGTAGGATTTTCCTTTCTCGCGCGCGAAATCAAACTGCGTGCGAGAAAGTCCGACGGGGCGCTCCATCAACGTCCCAGTCATGGACTTCACTTCGACCCATCTTACCGGAATGCCGTTCTCATCGACCTCGTAAAGATCGAAGCCTGGATTACCTGCTGGTGTTCTGCAGAGCGCTGGCTCTGCCGCGAGTATCAGTTCAATTGCATCTGCCTCGAGCTGCATGCGCTGCTCTTGGTCAAGACCATCCGGATCCTGCTCTTCGTCATCCACGTGTGCTCCGACATAGGAAATGAACGGGCGTCCGGCAGCGTGCCCCGCAGAGCTCTTGCCAGCCCCGCCAGCACTTCTGCCGCCACCTCCGCTCGAGGCATCTCTGACGCCATTGCCCCGACCGTCGCCACCGTTGCTTTCGAGGTTACCGCGCTTGTCACCTTTTCCCGCCCCTTTGCTCCCGCCGCTAGAACCAGTGCGCACATCGTCACCCGCATCTGGGTCAGGGGTTCCAGGCGCGATATCAGGCATATCGTCCCCATAAAGGTCCTTGGCTTCGTCATAGACGTCACCGTCGGGAGAGATCTCGGCGGCTGCTTCTGTGGAGTCCGGGGGCATGGGCTCTGGGCTAGGTTCTTGCACCCCTAGCCGCGAAGTTAAATCGGCGACACTGGTGATGCCAAGCCTCCGCAGCAGATCAAGCGCTGCGGGATCGATCCCAGCTTCTCTGGCAAGCTGGTCGATAATCGGTGGCTTGAATGCAATGACAGACTGAAGGAATGGATTGCTCTTCCAGCCAAGATCATCGAACACGACAAGACTCGGGACGACGAGCTCACCGCTTTCCGTTGGCACCCAAGATGTCCGGACAAGCTCTCGAACGAAGGAAGCGCTAAACCGAGCAAGTTTCACTTCATGGGAGTAGCCCCATTTGTACGTGCCGTAAAACGCTCCTGTGCCGCGCGCCTCCAGATCGGCTAATGCATCCCACAAAACTTTGGCCCTTATCGCCGACTCATCAGCTGCCAGATTTGGAAAGTGCTTTAGCAACTGCGATAGTCCTCGCAGCGTGAAATCCTCCGGCAATTGCTCCCAGCTGGCGCGCTCAAGGCCCGCATCGCGGCGAATCCGTTCCTTCTCGGAATACCCTAGTGTGGAATCAACTTGCTCCACGACCAAATACCGGCTTGCGCCGCATGACACCAACAGATCGCGAATATCTTCGCCGCGCAAGCATTCGTACTCGTTATCAACAAGCAGAACGTCTGCTACGCCTTCGAAAAGCTGCTGAAGTCGGTCTGTAGCAATGTAAGTTTCGCCCGGTTTTGCAATGTAGCTCTTGCCGCTGCCAGCATCGACAACCATCACAAAATGCGTGTCGCGAAGCGCTGCGCGCAGCTTCTCTTTTTGATTAGCAGAGTCGGTGTTAAATGCTGCGAGTATCCGCCTAATATCCTCGTTGTAGGCCTCATCGCCCACATCGACCTCGTCTTGTTGAAATTTGGGCAGCACATTCCAAATGACATCGTCTACAGGATCTGGCTCGGTGATTCCGAGCGAAGTCAGAAACTGACGCGATTCCGGTGTCGCACATACTGCGCGGCGCACAGTCGGGAAGCTCGTAACTATGGAGCTCGGCAAGAAAGCGTTTACTTTGCCATTTTCACGGACAACAACATGGGAGCCATCATCCAATCTGATGACCGGGATCGCATCAAGGTGACGGCGGAGAATTTTCTCTTGTCCGCTTAGAAAATCGTACAATCGCACCACCCACGGATCAGACTGCGCCGCAAGGAAATTCTTCGTCAGGCTTGGTATGAGGGTCTCCGGTCTAACTTCATCAATACCTAGCTCGCGCATGAGGTATTGGCGTATGTCCGGCGCTCGATCCTGGGTTATGTCTCCAGATAGCCAAGCTTGCACATTTCCCCCGAACAGCCCTTCAACCTGATCGGGACCGAGTAGATCTCGAATATCCTGAGTCCGCGCGAGTTTCGCTTGTGCCGCCGCAACATACGTCCCGTCGCTGGTCGGTAGAAATTTTTCATTTTGTAGCAGATTTTTTACTGCATCAAACATCGGCCGAAACCTACTGCCGGCTGAGAATTTCTCACTGTCAAAAGGCAAACAGCGGAGCACTGAGACATCGAGCATAGATGCGTCGCGCAACCAGCCCATAGCCTCGCCAAGCAGCTCGGATGTCTGGATCACCAAGTGCTGGTTCCAAGGGTCGCCTGGAGGGATGTTTTCACGGCTTGGCGTGGTTCGAAACGGTCCCTGTACAAGGAAGCCAAGGTGTGTCTCGACGACCGTTGGAAAGAAAACCACCAAGGGCGACGTGGACAGTGGTTGAACTGCCCAACGCTCCGACCGCGCCTTTGGGGGCTGGACCTTAAATGCGAGCTCCACTCGACCGACTGGCTTGTGACTGTCGGAAAAGACGTCCCGGTGGAATACGAGCCAGCTTTGGTCAACCTCATCTTGACCGGTCTCGTGACCGATTAGGCTAACGCGCCGCACATTTGGTCCGAGCACATCCGGTGGATTACGCATGTAAAACCCAGATGCGCCCCCCTCAACGTTCCAATTGATCTCTTCTATATTGCGAAGAAACAGAAGCGCACTCGGTCCCAGCCGCTGGAATCCGTCCGTGATATCCGAGCCAGCGGTTAAATCTCCTGATTTCAACGGAAGAACGATCTGCGTCTCGTCAGCGCGCCGAACAGTTTGCGCCACCCTCTTGGGAAACACATACTCTTCTATTGCAAAATCTTCATCGCCTGAATGAATTTCCGGGAGATCGGTGACAGTATAGACAGATTTGAAGCCTAACCCAAATCGACCGATTGCCGACTCGTTCTTTGTGCTTTCTGCTATGTCGCAGACGCTTCTGACATCGTCTTCATCGAACGGCTTGCCAAAATGTGCGACAGTCAACTTTTCTTCATCCAAATTGAATGAAACGGTGCGCGGCCCTGTCCATGCTCCACGTTTGCCAAGTGCGTCTTCTGCATTTTGAAGTAGCTCGAAGATAAAGTGCGTCCGATCATCGTAGAGGCCGGCTGCGAGACCGCCAGATTTCTTGGCGCCCTCGGTGCCGTATCGAGACCGGTTCTCTTCACAAATCAGTTCGTAATTTGATGCCACGGCGAATGCCCTCAACAGAATTTATCACTCAGCATCCCCACGGACGCCGAAGCAGCAAGATCGAGACGCCACCAACGCTTGTAGCCAGTGTCTGGATGGCGAGACCTATCATCTAGCCGCACCCGCACCCGCACCCGCACCCGCACCCGAGCTTTGCGAAGTAAGCAAGAAACGTGAAGCAATTTCAATGCAATCTCCGCTCATTTTCGATTGCCCCCGCAGAACCCGTCAGTTAGCGTGGATATGAGCACAGAAAGTGGGTGCGCATAGTTATCGTGCGGTTCGCACTGATGTCGGGAGGGCGTGATGGATAGCGAAAGGTTAGAACTTCGCTGGGGCGTCGAGCAGCGCCTCGAGTTCATCGAGTTCCGCCTGTTCTGGGAAGGGCATGTGAACCGCAGCGATCTGATGGACCAGTTCGGGGTCTCGGTGAACCAGGCGTCCACCGATCTGAACCGCTACATCGGCTTCGCGCCGGACAACATGGTCTACGACAAGAGTGCGCGAACCTATGTACGAGGCTCCGAGTTCAAGCCCCAGTTTCTCGAGCCTGACGCGAGCCGCTATCTTGCACAGCTGCGATCCGTCGCTGACGGGATCCTCGACCGCGAGGACGCTTGGATCGCCAACCTCCCGCCCTACGCGGCCGCCCCTACGCCAGTTCGTGGGGTCAATCCGGCAACGCTTCGTTCGGTCGTTGGCGCCATCCGCCGGTCCGAGGCGATCGAGGTAAAGTACCAGTCCCTGTCCAGCCCCGAGCCGCGCTGGCGCTGGATCGCCCCCCATGCCATCGCGTTTGACGGTTTCCGGTGGCACACTCGGGCGTTCTGCCAAACCGACGATTGCTTCAAGGACTTCCTGTTGTCGCGGATGCTCGAGATCCGAGGCTCGGGCGAAAGCAACAAATCGGCTGACGATGATCAGGACTGGCTTTCCGAGGTTACGCTTGAAGTCGGGCCCCATCCGGAGCTTTCCGAAACGCAGGCTAAAGTCATTGCGCTCGACTACGGCATGCAAGGCGGTAAAGCAAATATTACGGTTCGGCGGGCGCTACTCTACTATGCGCTAAGACGTTTGGGTCTCGACACTGAGCCGACCGCTAGGCCGCCCCAAGATCAGCAGATTATACTTCTCAATGCCGACGCGGTATTCGGTGCCCCCAAATATCTGGCGAGGTCGGCAATCCAATGAAGGATCATCGCTCTAGCGCAAACCCTCAACAGCTCGCGGCTATCAACGCGTCGGAAGGGCCTGTTCTGATCATCGCTGGTCCAGGTTCGGGTAAGACCTTCACACTCGTTGAACGTATTGTTCATTTGATCACCGTGAAGAAGGTCACCCCGGAAAGCCTTCTTGTGGTCACATTCACCGACAAGGCGGCCCGTGAGCTCACCACTCGGGTTTCAAATCGCCTCACCGAACTGGATATCCGTTTCAACCTGAATGAAATGTACCTAGGTACATTTCATTCGATTTGCCTGCGCGTTCTCGAAGAGTTTCGGGAATTCACCCGTCTCAGGCGCAGCTTCACGCTGTTTGACCAATTTGATCAGCAATATTTTCTCTACCAGCGGATCAAGGACTTTCGGGAGCTTGCAGACGCGCAACTCGTAATGGGAGACGATCAGACAGGCCGGTGGGCGCAGTCGGAACAGCTCATGAAATGGCTCAACAAAGTCAGCGAAGAGGCTCTGGACCCGGTTGCGCTTGAAGTGGCGCCCGATCCTGAGGTGCGCGCCCTGGCTCGCTGCTTCTTGAAGTATCAAGATCTTCTCAATGAAAACAATTGCTTGGACTTCTCTGGAATCCAGTACGAGGCCTTGCAGCTGCTGCGTCAACATCCGGACGTCCTCACACAGCTGCGAGACAAGATTACATACTTGATGGTCGACGAGTATCAGGACACCAACACTATCCAAGAGCAGATCCTGCTCCTGCTGGCGGGCGAAAAAAGCAACCTGTGTGTCGTCGGTGACGATGACCAAGGTCTCTATCGATTTCGCGGCGCCACAATTCGTAACATTCTGGAGTTCCCGCAGCTCTTCCCGCCGGCCAGTTGTACGCAGGTGCGCCTGACGGTGAACTATCGCTCTCACCCAAGCATCATCGACTTCTACAACGATTGGATGGAACGACTTGACTGGGAGGATCAAGGTAAAACATTTCGCTTTCCAAAGCAGATCCTTCCGCGAGAGGACGATTTCCCCGACGTACCCGCCGCAGCACGGCTGAGCGCCTCCGACGAAAAAGGGGAGAATGACAACTGGCACGCAGAGGTACTGTCATTTCTGACAGCGCTGCGCGAGTCAGGTCGCCTTACCGACTGGAACCAGGTCGCCTTCCTGTTCCGATCGGTCAAAAACGACCGCGTACTCAACCTCGCGCGTTTCCTCGAAGGTCACGGTGTCCCCGTCTATTCACCGCGCTCCAACATGTTCTTCGAGCGGGAGGAAATCCGGTTGATGATCGGGGCCATGATCTTCCTGTTTCCGCAGTTCCCCAAGGTCCGTCAGTGGGCCGAAGGTGCGCAGCTTGCCATCTGGGGCTACTACGACCACGAGTGCTTCAAGGCCTTCGCGGATGAGCTCCGCAAACCAGAGAACCGCCGCATGCTTGAGTGGGCCCGGCCACTCGCCAAGCGACATGCGGTGCTTACACAAACCGCCGACTATGCCTTCTCTGGGCTGTTCTATCAGCTGCTCCAGTTCCCCCTGTTCTCCCGTTTCCTGGACGAAGAGGCCATGCAGGGTGCCGACAAGGGCCGCGCCGCCCGCAACCTGGCGACCTTCTCGAAGCTGATCACCAAGTTCGAATACCTGCACTACGTCACGGTTCTTAACCCCGAATACCTCGAACGGGACTTGCGAAACCTGTTCAACCAGTTCTTCCGCTTCCTCAAGGAAGGCGGCATCGGGGAGTATGAGGATGAGGCGGAATACGCGCCGAAGGGCTGCGTATCGTTCCTGACCATCCACCAGTCCAAGGGGCTAGAGTTCCCCGTGGTCGTCTGCGGATCGCTGGAGGCCGTGCCGCGCAAGCAGCACACCGATCTGGACGAGATCCTCGAGGACAGCGGCTACCTGTCGAAGGTGCGGTTTGAGCCGCTGGATAGCATCAAGCACTTCGATTTCTGGCGTCTGTATTACACCGCGTTCTCGCGGGCGCAGAACCTGCTGATCCTGGCCGCGCAGGAGCGGCACGGACACGGCAGATCGCCATCGAAGTATTTTGAGGATGTCTTCCGCGCCCTGCCAGAGTGGCGGGGAGTCGACCTGACCCAGTTTACCTTCGAAAAGGTGAAGGAAATCAACCTCAAGCGCGAGTATTCCTTCACCTCGCACATCACGCTCTTCGAAAACTGCGCCGAGCAGTATCGCTTCTTCAAGGAGCTGGAGTTCGCCGCCATCCGCGTCAGCCCGATGCTGTTCGGCACCCTCGTCCACCAGACCATTGAAGACATCCACAAGGCCGTCCTTCGGGGCGAGGAAAACACGGTCACGCCCGACGCCATCGAAAGCTGGTTCTCCACAAACTATGCCATGCTCTCAAAGAAGGAGCGCGTCTTCCTGGCCCCGATCACCCTCGAGGCCGCTCGAAAGCACGTCATGCGTTATTACGAGCGCGAGAACGGCAACTGGGACCGGATCAAGGAAACCGAGGTCGAGATCTCGCTGGTCAAGGACGACTACATCCTGAAGGGCAATGTCGACCTGATCCGGGGCGAAGGCGGCACGGTTGAGGTGGTGGACTTCAAGTCCGAGAAGAAGCCGGACATGGAGAAGGACCGCGACCGGCTGCGCCAGTACCAAAGCCAGCTCGAGGTCTACGCACACCTCATCGAAGAGCGAACCGGCCAGAAGGTCAGCCGGATGCACCTCTATTACACCGGCGAGCAGGACGGGAACCCCTATGTCAGCTTCGCCAAGGATGACCGGGCGATCGGCAAGACGATCTCCCGCTTTGATGAAATCGTCCACCGCATCGAATGCGCGGACTACCGAATAGCCGCGCGCCCCGATAGGTTGTGCGAGAACTGCGACATGCGCGCCTATTGCGACGCGAAGAACTGGAATTTCAGGAAAGACGATCGATGAGTGACGTGAAAGACGATCAGACCGCCATGAACCTTGGTGCCGATGCGGGCAACCTGGAGAGCGTGGAGAAATTCCAGTTCGCCCCGATCAAGGGGTACCCGATGCTGAACTGGCGCGGGAAGCGCCCCTTCACGTCCACGCAGTTCTACCCTGCCCAGTTGAAGGAAGTACATGGCGAAGAGGTCGATGGCTGGCGCAACAAGATTTTCTGGGGCGACAATCTTCAGGTCATGAGCCACCTGCTCAAAGAGTTTCGCGGCAAGGTTGACCTGATATGTGTCGACCCGCCATTTGACTCGAAAATTCAATATAAGAAGAAAATCAGGACGAAAGGCAAGACGACAGAAACTGGCTACTCTGCCTTCGAAGAAAAACAGTACGATGATGTGTGGACTAATGACGAGTACCTGCAGTTCATTTATGAACGCGCAATCCTTATGCGTGAGCTTCTTTCCAAAGATGGCGTATTCTGCATGCATTGCGACTGGCACAAGTCCCATTACCTACGAGCTCTCCTAGATGAGGTTTTCGGCGACAACAGCTTCCGAAATGAAATTGTTTGGTATTACTATAACAAAATGCAAGGGAATATCGGCCGTTTTGCATCGAACCATGATGTCGTGCTTGTTTACTCCAGATCCAGTAAATTCACCTTCAATAAACTGAAGGAAAAGCGCCTTCAGCCAATCCAACAAATTAAACGGGTCTGGGATAAGCAATCGCAGTCCTTGGTGAACGCGAAGGATGAAAATGGCAATGTGATCTACATAAATTCCACTCATCGCACAGTGGATGATGTTTGGCGCATTCCAATGCTTCAGCCCGCCGATAAGGTAGAGCTGCTTGGCTATCCAACTCAGAAACCTGAGGCGCTTTTGGAGCGCATCGTGCTCGGGTATTCCAACCCAGGTGATTTGGTTTTCGATTGCTTCATGGGATCCGGCACCTCAGTGGCAGTTAGTTGCAAGTACGGCCGAAAGTACATTGGCAACGATATCAACCTAGGCGCCATACAAACGACCACGAAGCGAATGCTTGCTGTCCACGAGGAAGCCTCACGCACTGGGTACTGGCCGAAAATTAAGAATGGCCTTCGGACTGATATCAATGAGTCTTTGCCACTGGAAGACGATGACGGTGACGCGTCGGATTGGACGGCCACGTTTGCAGTTCCGGAAGTTTTCCGCGGCTTCGAAGTTTATAACGTCAACAATTATGACGTTTTCCGAAATCCTGTGCAGGCAAAAGATCTCCTCATGGACGCTTTGGAAGTCCAAAAGCTTGAGATGAGTTCTATTTTTGACGGCGAGAAAGATGGCCGCATGGTCAAGATTATGCCGATCAACCGCATTACTACCCGCGCAGACCTGAATGAGTTGATTTCAGGATTCGACTATAAGTCTTGGGATCGTCGCCAATCAGAGCACCCAAACCGCCCAGTGGAAAAAATAACTTTGATCTCTATGGGGCATGAGCCGGACCTCGCAGCGCAACTCCATCTGGCGGCGTCGCCCTACAGGATCGATGTTGAGGTAGTCGACATCCTACGCGACAGATCTAGTCTCGAATTCCGCCGCGATGCCGAGGCAAAAGTCGTAATCAACGATGGCGAGCTGGTTGTGGAGCGCTTCTATCCCATGAACTTGCTGCAAAAGCTGTCGATGCAGAAGGAGACGGTCGAGGACTGGCGGGAACTGGTCGAGAGCATCCTCATCGACTGGAATTTCGATGGCGCGGTGCTGCAGCCCGCTACGGTGGATGTGCCCGGGCGAGATGAAGTTGTCGCTGGTCGCTACACGGTGCCGGCCGATGCCGGGACGATCCGCGTGAAGATCACTGACCTTCTCTCCGAGTCCTGGGAAGGGAGCGTAACCAATGGCTAAGCGCGCCAAAGCGGTCAGCGCGTCGCTGGACTTCGCCTTCTTCCAGTTCTTGTGGGAGTTCTACCGCGGCAACCGCGGCACGATCCGCACGCACTACAAGGAGCTGACCCGCAAGTTCCTGGACTTCAACAACCCGGACAAGAACCCCAAGGCTTTCCTGCGCCAGCCGCAGCTCGAGGCGCTGGAGATCTATGTTTTCCTGAAGGAATTCATGGACAATGCAAAGGTCGAGGAGGTTTTCAAGGCCTGGTTCGAGAAGACCGGCGCCTTTGCTGGCCGTTCTGAGGGCGGGCTCATCGGCGGTGATACCCGCCAAGGCTCAATGTTCGATGCCGTGACGCAGGATCAATACAAGGCCGTCTTCGCGGCGATGCGGAAGAACTCTCGCATCTACCCGAACTACATCTTCGCCCTGACCATGGGTACCGGCAAGACGATCCTCATGGCGACGTGCATCTTCTACGAGTTCCTGCTGGGGAACAAATTCGAGAAGGACAAACGGTACTGCCACAACGCGCTGGTCTTCGCCCCGGACAAGACGGTGCTGCAGTCCCTGAAGGAAATCGAGTCCTTCGACCTCGCGCTTGTCGTGCCGCCGGAATACGTGAACTTCCTGACCACCCACCTGCGCTTCCACTACCTGGAGGAGGCTGGCACCTCGCTGAGCACGCTGGACCGGTCGCGCTTCAACATCGTGGTGTCGAACACCCAAAAGATCATCCTGAAGCGGCAGCACAAGCAAAAGACCCCGATGGATGCGCTGTTCGGCGCAACGCCCGAAACCGTGACCGCGCCAGGCGTCTACGGCGATGCGGCCGACCTGTACGATTGGGATCAACCCGAGGAAGAGGCCGAACTGACCACAAACCAGCGGTTTGAAAAGCTGTGCCGCCTCGAGCAGCTGGGCATCTATGTGGATGAGGCCCACCACGCCTTCGGCAAGACCCTCGCCAAGGACATGGGGATCGGCGCCAAGGAGACGGACACCAGCCTGCGCACCACCATCGACCAGCTCGCCGCCAACCTGAACCGCGCAGGGACGCGAGTCGTTGCGTGCTACAACTACACCGGCACGCCGTACGTCGGGAAAGAAGTGCTGCCTGAGGTGGTCTACGCGTACGGGCTCAAGGAGGCCATCGACAAGGGCTTCCTCAAGAAGGTCGTGCTGCACGGATACCGAAACACCCGCACCGATGAGTTCATCGACATCGCCGTGGATCAATTCCTCAATGAGACTGGAGATCTGAAACCGGAAGGCATGTTGCCCAAGCTGGCCTTCTTCGCGGCAACGATCGACGAACTTACCAAGGAACTGCGACCTGCAGTCGAGAGAGCTCTTACCAAGAGGGGACTTCCGACGTCCCGCATATTGGTCAACGTCGGCGACGACAAACTGACCTCGAATGATGATATTCGCGAGTTCAATCGGCTGGACACGCCGGCCTCCGAGAAGCAATTCATCTTGCTCGTAAACAAGGGCCGTGAGGGTTGGAACTGCCGGTCACTGTTCGGGGTCGGCCTGTTCCGAGAGCCCAAGTCCAAAGTTTTCGTCCTCCAAGCCACGATGCGCTGCCTTCGTGCCATCGGCCAAGGCCAGCATACGGGACATGTTTTCCTTTCCGACGACAACATGGAAATCCTGAACGACGAACTGCAGCAGAATTTCAGGATCAGCGCCGCAGACCTGCAGAAGGTCGCGAGCGACAAAGAACGAGTACAGGTCAAGGTCGTCGAGCCCCCGGTCAAGATCAAGCTTGTTCGGGTGCGGAAGCAATACCATGTCCGGGAGAAGGCCGTGACGCCAGGCCAAGCTCTGTTTCCTGAGTTGGCGGCGCGAGACAAATGGAGCGAGCTCGTCGAAAAATATCGCCTGGTAGAGACACAGCAAGAAGGCCTTTCGCCGACCCAGGCATCTCGCGCTTCATCCAGCCGCACGTTTGACCTTACCGAGCGACGAGAAAAGCAGACGTTTTCACGTCTCAGCTTTGTGGGTGAGGTATCTAGATATCTGAATCAGTCACCACTGCATTCCGAAAGCCTTTTGGACGCAACAGAAGAAGGCCTAGATAGGCTCGTTGAGATCACAAATGAGTTCAACGAACTTCTCTATGATGAAGTTATACCCCGTCTATTCCGAATGCTTTTTGATCTCGATGAAGATCAGCAAAAAGAAGAGCATGAAGTCGAGCTCATCAAATTGCCCTCCAGCGGCTACTACGAAGTTACTGCCGCCAAGGATAAGATCGTGCGCAGCACCGACGAGGTACTGAAGGAATCTGAGCGCGATAAGAGCTTCCACCTCGACACCTATTGCTTCGATTCAAACTCCGAACGAACTCTGTTCTGGGACTTGCTCAGAGAAAAGCGGGTGAAGAAAATATACTTCACCGGAATGCTGACGCACGGGCAGTCCGATTTCTTCATCCAGTATATCGACCCGGATTCGCATACCGTACGCAGCTACTACCCAGATTTTGTTTTCTTGCGGGAAGAGGCTGACGGAAGCGAAAAATACGTTGTTGTTGAGGTAAAGGGCGATCATCAAATCGATAATGCTGTAGTGCAGGCGAAGAAGGAATTTGCGGAGCAAATAGCCGTCGCAAGCGGAATGGAATACCAGATAATAAAGTCGACCGATGCAGATTCACGAAACTACCGAGTTCTCCTGTAAAATTGGGTCAGCTGAAGAAAATCAAAGGACCGTTAGAGGTCGGTGCAACTTCCAACGTCCGGATATGGTTTTTTGAGCATTCTTCGCCGGCAACCCATTCTCGGATTTATTTCTGACCCGTTCGGTAAAAGCGCCCGAACGATGCAACTAGGTGTGGATCGCGTAACGATTGGGTACGGCAACAAAACATCGTCCATCTCATTGGAGGAGATGGCTAACCCGCCTGCGCTCAAGAAGGGGATGCTTGGGACCTCGCTGACAATACGTTCGAACGACGATCTTGGTGTCACGTTAAAGGGCGCGGGCCACAAAGACGCACAGCACTTCTCAAAATCGGTGCTGATGGCCTGGATCCGCTTTAATCTCTCGGCCCTCGAGAAGGAAACCACGCGACTGGACCGGATCCTGGCCGAGGTGCTGTCGCTGGCCGCGCCATCCCGATACCCGGCCGCGTGCGAAATCGCACCTCTGCTCCATGACGCCCGCGATATGGATGCTTCGCTCCTGTCCAAGCTGAATGCCGAGGCCATCGGGCCCGAGGTTGTCGCGCGCATCGCACCCGTCCGCAAGTTTTCAACCGACCCGCGAACGGCACGGGCCAATTCCATCGCCGCCTTCGTCACAGCGGAACTGGACCGCTGGAAGGATTTCTTCGACACCATCGAGAGCAAGCCCCTGACGCCGGAGCAGCGTCTTTCGGTCGTCGTCGATGAGGATGCAACGCTTGTCCTTGCCGGTGCGGGATCGGGCAAGACCAGTGTCATCACCGCGAAGGCCGCCTATCTGGTCAAGGCGGGTATCCGTCAGCCGGAAGAAATCCTGCTTCTGGCCTTCGCGAAGAACGCGGCCGAGGAAATGTCCGAACGGGTCGAAGCCCGATCCGGCGTGCCGATCATTGCGCGGACCTTCCACGCGATTGCCTATGACATTATCGGGATCGTTGAAGGATCGAAGCCTGCGCTGGCCGACCATGCCACCGACGACATGGCCTTCAGCAACCTGATCAAGCAGATCCTGAAGGACCTGGTCTACCGCCTGTCAGAGGTGTCGAAGGCGATCATCCAGTTCTCCGCGCATTTCCTGGTCGAGCCGAAAACCGAATGGGATTTCAAGACCAAGCACGACTTCTACACGCACATGGAAAGCCAGGACCTGCGCACACTGCAGGGCGAAAAGGTCAAGAGCTACGAAGAGCTGCAGATCGCCAACTGGCTCTACGAGAACGGGGTCGAATACGAGTACGAGCCGGTCTACGAACACAAGATCGCGGAAACCGGCAGGCGCGATTACCAGCCCGATTTCCGGCTAACCGAAAGCGGCATCTACATCGAACATTTCGGGGTGCGGCGGGAGAAGGCGCGGGACGGCAGCGAAAGGCTGGTCACGGCGCCTTTCGTGGATCGCGACGAATACCTGGCGGGGATGGACTGGAAGCGAAAAGTCCACGCCGAGCATCAGACCACCCTGATCGAGACCTACAGCTATGAACGGCAAGAGGGCCGATTGCTGACCGGCCTCGCCGAGAAGTTGGCGCCGCATGTCACCCTGAACCCCCGGCCGGTCGATACCATCTATGACCGGATCGTCGAACTGA
The DNA here is from genome assembly GCF_052492075.1 of Haloleucobacter albus. Classification (NCBI taxonomy): domain Bacteria; kingdom Pseudomonadati; phylum Pseudomonadota; class Alphaproteobacteria; order Hyphomicrobiales; family Xanthobacteraceae; genus Haloleucobacter; species Haloleucobacter albus. The sequence continues at coordinate 7,761 of NZ_JBQWAS010000009.1, read as the reverse complement.
AGCAGGTCGATGACTTTTCCAAGATGCTTGGAACCTTCCTGCGCAAGTTCAAAAGCGGCGGCTACAGCCTGCAGGACTGCGAGACCAAGTCCGACCGGATGAAGCTTGGCAAACGCGCCCGGGCGTTCCTCGACGTCTTCGCGCCGGTCTTCGAGGAATATCAGAAGCGTCTGGAGGGCCGGATCGACTTCGAGGACATGATCCTGCGCGCCGCGCGCTATGCCGAGACCAGCCAGTATGTCAGCCCGTTCCGGCACATTCTGGTCGACGAATTCCAGGACATCTCGCAAAGCCGGGCCCGGCTGGTCAAGGCGTTACAGGCCCAGCATCCGGATGTGCGCGTCTTTGCCGTGGGTGATGACTGGCAATCGATCTTCCGCTTCGCGGGGTCCGACATCCACCTGATGCGCCATTTCGGGAGGGAGTTCGGTGGCAGCTTCGATGGCGAGACCGGCGTGCACAGGACCGTTGACCTCGGCCGCACCTTCCGGTCGGTCGATCAGATCGCCTTTGCCGCCCGAACATTCGTTTTGCGGAACCCCGCCCAGATCGACAAGAAGATCGTCCCGGCTGGAACCGCCACCGAACCGGCGATCAGGGTCGTCTCTGTGTCAAAAGGTGAGGATGAGGCGAAGCTGGACGAGCTGCTTGCCGCCCTGTCTGCCGCCGCGGCTCGCGAGGCAAAGCCCGTGACGGTGCTGCTCCTCGGCCGCTACCGTTTCAACGAACCGGACATGCCGGGTCTGCGGCGCCGCTTCCTGCGGCTGAAGATCGACTTCAAGACCATCCATGCGTCGAAGGGGCTGGAGGCCGACCACGTCGTCCTGCTGAACGCCGACAGCGGGCGCATGGGGTTTCCGTCAGAGATCGTCGACGACCCCCTCCTGTCTCTGGTCTCGCCCGAGGAGGAGGCGTTCCAGAACGCAGAGGAGCGGCGCGTCATGTATGTGGCGATGACGCGGGCCCGTCATACCCTGACGATCCTGGCCTCGAACGCCCGACCGTCGTCCTTCGTGACCGAACTTCGCAAAGACCCCGCCTACGGGATTTCGACAGCCCCAGGAGCTGAACCCGAGGCTCATGTCTGCGGCGAATGCGGGGGACGATTGCTGGGCGTGACGGGAAAGGATGGCCGCATCTGGTATCGCTGCGAGCATGTTCAGCACTGCGGAAACCTGTTGCCCGCCTGCCCATCCTGCGGCACGGCCCTGCCTCGCCATGCTGAAGGGACGAGCGAGGTTAGATGTGGTTGCGGCGCCACTTTTCCGACCTGCCCAGACTGCGAAGATGGCTGGCTGGTCGAACGTAGCGGCAGTTTCGGCAAGTTCCTCGGCTGCGTGCGCTATCCGACCTGTACCGGGAAAGCGAAGATTTCAGGTGGTGACCGGCCAACGATCACCAAACCACGACGCCGAACCAGGGCCTGATCCAAGGTGCACAATTGTGCCCAACGCTGTACGGAACAGATATTGCCTTGGCGTGCCACCACTTTGGCGCAGCCACGCCCTGCCGCTCGTTTTGGCCGTGAACCTGTCATCCGGGCCGGGCGTGGCGCCACGGTCGAGGCGTGTGACGTATCCCGTAGTGGGTCGCCTGGCCCGGAGCTCGCCCGCGCCAGTTCCATCATTCCACGCTCAGTAATCCGTCTCCACATAAACCCCCGAGCAATCGTAGGCGACTGCCGCCGCCGTAGCGCCATTGTTCATGAAGTTGCGCGGGCTCAGGAGTTGCGTGGCGGCAGGGATGTCACTGTTGAGTATCACCTCGACCACCGCGCCGCTGACCTCCTCGACGACCCGGACGCCGATTTCGCTGCTGTTCGGCGCGGCGAGGAGCGTGAGGGTCAGGACGTTCGTCGTGCTCGCCACCGGGAAACTCGCACCGAGATCGGTGAGCGTGGGCGCGCCCGAAGCGTCGTTCTGCACCAACTGCCAGTTCGTGTGGGTGCCGCGCTGGAAGCCGATGCCGATGCAGTTTACCACGGCCGAGAGCGTCAGGGTCGTGGCCAGTGCTGTGGTCGACCCGTAAAGGCCGAAGAAGCCCATGCCGGTCGCCTGCAGCGTCACCAGCGAGAGCCGGTTCACATAGGTGAAGCCGCCCAGCCCATCCGCATTGCCGCGCCAGCAGACCCAGCCGGCCGAGCGTTCCTCGGCCGCCGCATCGGCGGTGGCGGCGCTGGTCACGCGCCAGCGGCGCATCGAGGTCGAGAGGTTGGTGGTGGCGAGCGTCGGCGTGGACACGGTGCCGACGGCAGTGCGTGGCATGCCGTTGGTGTTGACGGTCGTGCCGGTGGACGGCGCCCAGGTCGCGATGCGGTTCACCCCGAAATGCGGTTGCAGCGGGAAGAACCGCCCCGAGGGCCGCTGGACGTCGAGCCATCCCGCCCCGGCGCGGTCGCGGGCATAGAGGGCGAGCTTGCCGGTCGGCGGCGGCGTGGGCACGGCATCGAGCGCCGGGAGCACCACGGGTTCAGGCATCTCGACCCGCCCGCTGGTCCGGTCGATCCGGATCGCCTCGTAGAATGTTGAGCCATCCGGACTGACCTTGAAGCTGAAATCGTCGCTGCCGAGAAGCCCGATCAGCGCCCGCGCCGACCAGTTTGTCTTGAAGGCGAAGCTCGCGTCGTTGGCCGGTGCGGCCTTGTTGACGGTCGCCTCGATTCCGGCGCCCGCGTTGTTCAGCAGGACCGCGGGGGTGTTGACCGACAGCCGATTGTAGCTGTCGGCGGTCGCCCCGCCGAGGCCCAGAAGCTGGGCGGTCAGGTTCGCCTGGGGCATGCCGACCTGGGTCACGACATTGGCGAAGGTGACGGTCGGTGTGTTGACCACCATCGTCCCATTCGCGCCCGAGGTCGCCGGGCCGATGTTGACGGCCGTGGTCGACCCCGACGCGCCGCCAGAGCCGAGGTTCACGGTCTTGGTGAGCCCGGTCGTCGTCGCCCCGGTGCCCATGCCGTAGGTCGCCGTGCCCGTCGCCGTGCCAATGGTCGCGGTCGCCCCCGAGACCGTGACGGTGCCCGACGCGGTCAGCGTGCCCGAGAAGGTCTTGTTGCCGGTGAAGGTCTGGGTGCCCGCCAGGATCGCCAGTTCCGACGAGGTGTTGGGCAGCGTGTAGCTGCGGGTCGTGCCGGTGGAGATACCGGACAGCGAGAAGACCGCCTTCTTCGTGGGATCGGCGTCGTTGATCAGGCTGAAGACGGCATCCGAGATGTCGCTCGGTTCGCCCACAACGTCCCAAGCGACACCGGTCCAGACGAGCAGTACGGCCTCGTCCTCGATCCATGCCCGCCAGCCGGTCCTCGGTGGCAGGCGCAGCCAGGCGCCGTCGGTCCAGAGCGCCACGTTCAGATCCCAGCCCGCCCAGTCGCCGGTGGCACCCGAAGCGACGAGGAAACGGTCGCCATCGGCGGGGCTTCCCGGCGGAACGGTCAGATCCCGGTCGAGGACCGAGAGCTGGACGAGCCCGTCTAGGATCCGCAGCGCCTCGTTGTGGGTGACGTGTTTCTGGGCCTGCGACGCCAGGATGTAGGGCAGCAGCAGATGGGTTGTGGCGTCGGACATGGGATGGCCTTCAGAAAGTCAGCGTGACGGGTTTCGGCGCGCCCCGCCCCACGAGGGCGGAGAGCTGGAAGATGCGGATGGTGAGCGTGTCGCCGGGGCCGAGCAGCGCGCCCCAGTCGGCGGTCTGCTGGGCGGCGGTGTAGATGGCGCTGGTTGTGGTCGTGCTCAGCACCCGCTTCACGGTCGCGCCGTCGAGAATCTCGACCTCGTAGGCCTCCAGTTCCTCGGCCAGAGGCACCTCCAGCCCGCCCCAGCTGTCGGCCGCGAGTGCCCGGGACCGGCGTGTCCAGCGGATCGTCAGATCGCCGGGACTGCGCGCCTTGCGCCACGGCTGCTCGACGTGGGTGACCGAAAACGGCCGAAGCCCCACGCCCTCGGGCGTGAAGGCCTGCGCCACGTAGGTCTCGTCGCTGACCGAGCGGCTCGCGGGGCCGATGCGCCAGTTCCACGAAATACCGAGATCGGCCTCGGTGATCGGCAGCGAGGCAAGCGCAGAGTCCAGCACGACGACCCGCGCGCCTGCGGGTGCCGGGTTGCCCATGGTGCCTTCCGTTCCGCGCTGACCGCGCAGTAGTCGGGTCAGGCGATACCGGCTGGGGGCGATCAGTTCGGCTGCGCCCGCCTGCACGATCTCCCAGATACCCGGCACGTTCTCGATGGCAATGGCATTGGCTCCGCCGAACAGGGACAGATCGGTGACGCTCTCCAGCGTGCCGGTCAGCAGATCGACCATCAGCGCATTGCCGAGGTCGAAGCGCGACGTCGGCCCGGCGTAGAAGTCCGACACCAGTGTGCCGATCCGGGCGCGTGTGCCAAACGTGGTCAGCAGGTCGAAGCCGTCGGTCGAAGGGCTGCGGTAGACCGCCATCTCGCCCGGCCACGGCAGTGCATGCGCCGCTGCGAAGGGCCGATGCGCGGGCTGGTCCTCGGTGAGCTGCGGCAGATCGAGCAGTATTGCCTCGGGCGCGCCGAATACAACCGCTTGCGACAGCGCAGAGGACCGTGGTGCCCCTGGCGGCAGATCGTAGGCTTCCCGATCCTGGCGGACGGCCTCGATGCCGCGCGCGTCGGCATCGGCAATCGAGATGAGCCGCAGCGGGACGGACCGGCCGTCATGGGCGAGCGTCACCACATCGGCCGGGTCGAGCGCGAGCCGCGAGGGCGGCAGCCGGAATGCCGCGCTCTCACGGCCGGTCCAGGCTTCCATCAGTGCGCGGCGGCAGCGTCGCTCGGCCTCCTCGGGCGGTACGGCCATGGGGAAGGACTCGGAGGCGATCCGCGTTGTGTCGACGGTGATCCGCCGGGCCTCGACGAGGGCCGCGTCATAATCCTCGTCCGCCCGGGCAACCTGCCACTTCAGGGCCTGCGGCAGTTCGGTCTCCTGGCCACGGGTCAGTTCGAGAACGTCGCCCTCGCGCGCGGCGACCAGATCGTCCGGTGCGACGCTCGCAACCGCCGCCCGCCCACGCATGACGAAGCGGATCACGCCTTCGGTCTCGACGGCGTCGAACCCGAAGTGCCGCGACAGCGTGGTGATCGAGGCGCGCGGGCTTTCCAGCGCGCCGATGGCATAGCCCTCGACCGCGCCCCAGAGGCCGGTGACGTCGATGCGGTCCTCGGGTAGTCCGGCGCGCTGACAGAGGTGCCGCACGAGCGCCGCCAGCGACACCGCCCCAAGCCGCCCGGTCAGCCAGTGGCCGAGCCGCCAGTTCGGTCCATCGGTCCAGACGTCGGCCAGTTCGGGGAAGAACGGGTACGGCCGTGCGTCCCAGGTCCATGCCGCGCATTCCGGCACATCGACCATCCGGCCGCCGTAGACCGAGGACAGCGGGTTGTTCGCGGTCTCGCCCCACCAGAGATATGTCGCCTCGAGATAGGCGCGCTGGATGGTATCGTCGCGCCAGCCCCGCGAGAAATACGGCGTGAAGCTCTCCGAGGACTTCGGGTCGAAGAAGACATTCGGCTGGTTCGTGCCCCGGTCGATGGCCGGGCAGCCGAGTTCGGTGAAGCGGATGGGCTTGGACTGCGGCACCCATGCTGTCGGCGTGCCGCTCTCCACCCCACCGGGGCGGTTGTAATGCGGGTTGGTCCACCAGCTGCGCAGATCCTTGTAGCGGAAGACCCACGGCTTGCCGGCGGCACCATCGGTGATCGGCGTGCGGACCTGTGCGGAGCGGTCAGCGGCACTGGCATAGAACCAGTCGAAGCCTTCGTGGCCCGCGATGTTCGTCTGCAAATAGGCCCGGTCGTAGATCGCTGGCCAGCCCTCGGCCGCGTCCGCATGTCCGAACCCGTCGCGCCAGTCCGACAGCGGCATGTAGTTGTCGATGCCGACGAAATCGATGTTGGCGTTCGCCCAGAGCGCGTCGAGGTGGAAATAGACGTCGCCGCTGCCGTCGCCCGGGTGATGCCCGAAGTATTCCGACCAGTCGGCCGCATAGCCGATCTCCGTGCCTGCTCCGAGAATGGCGCGCACATCGGTGGCGAGCGCCTTGAACGCGGTGACGGCAGGATAGGTGCTGGGGCCCGATCGGATGGTGGTCAGGCCGCGCATCTCCGAGCCGATCAGGATAGCATCGACCCCGCCCGCCACCGCGCAGAGATGCGCGTAATGCAGCATCATACGGCGCAGGCCCCAGTCGCCGGACGGGCCGGTCCAGGAGACGGTGTCGCCAGAGATCGTGAAGTCGGAGGGGCTGGCGCTCCCGAAAAAGGCCGCAACCTGGCTCGACGCCGTGGCCGTCTTGTCCACGCTTCCGGCATAGCCTGCTGCGGGCGAACAGGTGATCCGGCCGCGCCAGGGGAATGTGGGCTGACCCAGCTCGGCGGCATTGTCGGAATTCGGGTTCGGCAGCGTGTTGCCGGGCGGGACGTCCATCAGGATGAAGGGATAGAAGGTCACCCGAAGCCCGCGCGCCTTCATCCCCCGGATCGCCAAGCCGCCGGGCAAACCAGACGGGCACCGGGGCCTTCGCTCCGGCGAGCTTGATGGTTCCCACCTCCCAGATCAGATCCGTGACCAAGGACGTCGGGCGTGAAGGCCCGGCGCGCTCGAACGCCACCAGCATCTTGGCAAGGGCCAGACCGTAGTCGACCTTGCATGCCGCGATGTCCTGATTGGCGACCTTGATCCAACGGCCGGTGCTGTCGTGATAGCCAAATAATTTCGGCTCGGCCGACCAGGTAGCCTCAATGGGTTCATCCTCATAGTCGTCCATCGCGGCGACGACCGGGACATGCCCGCCCGACACCAACAGCTTGGCCCCGATCAAAGCGTCGGTCGCGCTGCGCGAAACCTGGTGCAGCGCCGATGTCTGGAGCGTCATGCTGCGGGCTTCCATGGCCCGCAGCAGAAGGTCGATCGCACGCTTACTCAAGGACGTCGCCTTCGTCGTTGTCGTCCTTCAGGATGCCCCAAAGCCGCAGATACTTCTCGCCGATCAGGCGCTCTTGCGGCGTCATGTCCTTCAGGTTGCAGCCATGCGGCATGGTCACGGTCATCGACAGCGATTTGCCCCGCCCGCCATCGGGGCCCGGGTGGAACTTGATGGTGAAGCGCGCACGGGTGACAACCCATTCCGCCACGTCGCCGGTGCCCCCCAAGACACGCGCGCCGCCACCGATGTCGAGGCCGATCCGGTGTTCCGCCATCTGCCAGATCGTCCGGTCCGCACCCGACATGGATTCGAGCGTGATGCGCTCCTTCGCATCGCCCAGATCCATCAGGCGCAATTCCTTGACGGTCACGCCCGCAATCCCGTCGGCCGGGTCAGTCGGGAAGTCGAAAGGCCGCAGCAGCATGCTGAGATCGTACTCGCGCAGCGGCAGCGACTGCTCTTCATCGAGGGTGATACCCAGCAGATCGCGCGCCATGTACCGGGTCAGATCGATCCGGTCCTCGCGCGTCTTGGCCACGACCTCGATCACGCCGGTGGCGGCCTCGTAGGTCAGCGCCGCCTCGAAGACCGGCTTCACGATCCGACGCGACAGGGTGCTGTTGGCGTCGAAGCCCAGCGTGTCCTCGGGACGTCCCTCGCGGTAGACCGCGACCTGGACCAGTTTGAGCTGCTGCCGGTTTGGTGGACACCTCGATAAGATCGTGTCCTTGAAGCGGAGAGCAGAAAATGACAAGACGGACCTATAGCCGTGAGTTCAAAACCGAGGCGGTGAAGCTGCTCACGGAACGTGGCGTTGGTGTTGC
>NZ_JBQWAS010000012.1:0-57400 GCF_052492075.1 Haloleucobacter albus | reverse complement strand
GCCGCATAGCCGCATAGCCGCATAGCCGCATAGCCGCATAGCCGCATAGCCGCATAGCCGCATAGCCGCATAGCCGCATAGCCGCATAGCCGCATAGCCGCATAGCCGCATAGCCGCATAGCCGCATAGCCGCATATGTGTATACTGATATGGCTTTTATATTGTAGGCGTGTATATGCGCCCTAGGTGCGCGTAATCCGGTCTGTCAGATTCCGGCGATGACGCGCGATCTCTGTCACCAGTGCCAGGGTGGCGTCGGAGCCGGAGAGATCGCGCAGCATTTCAATCTGATTACGGGCGATCAGAAGCAGCAGATCATCTCTCACCTCTCCATTGTCATTCCGTGGAAGGGCGGTGACAATTTGCAGATGATCCAGATAAGGTCTGTCTGGCAGAGCATTCGCGAGATGGCTGCGCAGCGCCTCTTCAGTCGGGCTTGCCCCTGGCTTGGGGGCGACGAATGCGTAGAGCCCAACTTTCCCGCCCAGTGTCTGGAAGTCCGCCATATGTGCGTCGGCAACATCCGGGTGGGTCTTCAATGCTTCAATGATGCGGGGGCCGAGCTGCGTCACACGGGGGCCGCGCCCTTCCGTGTCCGAATATGATAGCAGGCGACGGGTCACAAACCGATAGACTTTCTTGCCTGTTGCCATCCATGTGCGCGTGAGAATGCTCTTCTTCGCGAGCATGGCCTTTTCGCGAGGGGTCAGCTCGTCGGGGCAATAGGTGCGCTTGTGCTTGAGCAGGTGGCGCAGGTCCTCATAGGCCAGCACGCGCCCCAGCTTCCAGCGACGGCTGATAGGCAAGGCAAGCTGAAAATCCATCAGCCAGGCTTCGCCATCCGCACCGCGCAGCCAGTTCTGCTGCTTGGCCAGATCATTGTGGACATAGCCGCTGCGATGCAGAGTGTGGAGCGCTTGCCGGGCGGAATGAAAGAAGTGGCTGTCGCCCGTCGGCCGGGCAATTTGCAATGGCACGCCTTCAATCCAGCCGCGTACCAGAAAGCGATGGCCCACCGCCAAGAGGGGGGTGGTGACCCCGGTTTGGGTGACTCGCTCCAGCGCTTGCACTTCAAATGCGGCCAGTCGGCGCGCCAGAAGCGTGAGCCAGGGCGAGACCTCATTCCAGCGACGGCGTACAGCTGGCCATTGCTGGCCATCACCATCTGTCCATGTACCGCGCTCCACCACGGAAAATACATCGCGCTTCAACACCGTATCGACGGTGAAGCGAGACGGGTCGGCATTATATTCGATGGGCGGAACAGTTTGGACGATACGGGCCATGATGGTCTCTTAAGCCGCAGTTGTGTTCGTGTCGAGCCACGGCTCGATGTCGGCAAGGGCGCGTGCTGCCATTGCCTTCTTGCGGGCCAGGGCCTTCTCACTGCCCCGCAAGCGCTTGCCGCCTTCCCCGCGCGGCGCTTCGCTGAGCGGAGGGAACAGGCCAAAATTTATATTCATGGGCTGGAAGGAGCGCGGGCCGCTCTCTTCGCTTTCAATATGGCCACCGGTAATGTGTCCCAGCAGCGCGCCCAGCGCTGTAGTTTCCGGCGGTGAGGTGAGGGTTTCTCCGTGTCGCTCAGCTGCGGCGAAACGGCCTGCCATCAGGCCTACGGCCGCGCTTTCCACATAGCCCTCACAGCCTGTGATCTGCCCGGCAAAACGCAGGCGCTGATCTGCTTTCAGTCGCAATTGCGGGTCCAGCAGGCGGGGTGAGTTGAGGTAAGTGTTGCGATGCAAGCCGCCCAAACGGGCAAATTCCGCATTCTCCAGCCCTGGAATAGTGCGGAAGATGCGCACCTGCTCGGCATGGCGCAGCTTGGTCTGGAAGCCGACCATATTATAAAGCGTGCCCAACTTGTTATCTTGCCGCAACTGGACAATGGCGTAGGCTTTCACGTCCGGCGCGTGAGGGTTAGTGAGGCCAACGGGCTTCATGGGGCCGAAGCGCAAAGTCTCGCGACCGCGTTCCGCCATCACCTCAATGGGCAGGCAGCCGTCAAAATAGGGTGTTTTTGCCTCAAAATCTCGCAACGGAACCTTTTCACCCTCAAGCAGTGCATCAATGAATGCATGATATTGGGCTTCATCCATGGGGCAGTTGATATAATCCGCCCCGGTTCCATCCGGGCTGCTCTTGTCGTAGCGGGACTGGAACCACGCCTTGTCCATATTGATGCTGTCAAAATGCACGATAGGCGCAATGGCATCGAAGAAAGCGAGAGCACTTTCTTCGGTGAGGTCCAGAACGGCCTCTGCCAGTGCCGGAGCCGTAAGAGGCCCGGTTGAAATGATGACATTATCCCATTCGGCCGGGGGCAGGGTGGTGATTTCCTCCCGTACGATGGTGACAAGTGGGTGATTTTCCAGTGTTGCTGTCACGGCCTGGGAGAAGGCTTCGCGATCTACGGCAAGCGCGCCGCCCGCAGGCACGCGATGTGCATCGGCCAGACGCATGATGAGGGAGTCCGCCTTGCGCATTTCGGCGTGGAGCACGCCTACGGCATTGCCCTGCGCATCATCCGAGCGGAAGGAGTTGGAGCACACCAGTTCGGCAAAGCCTTCGCCCTGATGGGCCTCGGTGGTGCGCACCGGGCGCATTTCGTGCAGAACCACCGGCACACCCTGGCGCACGAGCTGCCAGCAGGCTTCAGAGCCGGCAAGGCCAGCGCCAATAATGTGAACCGGGTTCATAGACACCCTCCTGTGGGGGCAAAATGGTGGAGAAGGCATGGGCCTTCGCTTCTCGGCCCTCTTATATGAAGATTCGAAGAAATTCTCGCCTGTGCTCTTTTGGTGCAGGCTCTATCCCCGCTCTTGTATCGGGCGCCACTGCACCAGGCCAAGGGATTCGTGGCCTGGCCGGCATTTGGTGGCCGTGAGCCAAAGGCCGGGCAGGGTTTGAGGCAGAAACTACTGGGAGGCCGGAGAGGTCGCCTTCTTCCGTCGCCCTCGAGGTTTCGGGCGAGGCGCTTCTTCGGCCGCTTCGATTTCAGGCTGGGCAGGAACTGCGGGCACGGGGCGGCGTGCCAGCACCTCAGCCAGATGGTGGCCGGTATGCGAGCGCGGATTTGCGGCCACCTCTTCCGGCGTGCCTGTGGCGACAATCTCACCGCCGCCATCGCCGCCTTCAGGGCCCAGATCGATCACCCAATCTGCTGTCTTGATGACATCGAGATTATGTTCGATCACCACCACCGTGTTGCCCTGTTCCACCAGTTCGTGGAGCACTTCAAGCAGCTTCTTCACATCATGGAAGTGCAGGCCCGTGGTCGGCTCATCCAGAATATAGAGGGTGCGCCCGGTGGCGCGGCGGGAGAGTTCCTTGGAGAGCTTGACGCGCTGGGCCTCGCCACCGGAAAGCGTGGTGGCCTGCTGGCCCACCTTGACATAATCCAGCCCGACCCGACGCAGCGTCTCCAGCTTTTCGCGCACGGAAGGTACAGCCTTGAAGAAGCTGGCACCTTCCTCCACCGTCATGTCGAGTACATCGGCGATGGACTTGTTCTTGAATGTGACTTCCAGCGTTTCGCGATTATAGCGTTTGCCCTTGCAGACATCGCAGGTGACATACACATCCGGCAGGAAGTGCATCTCGATCTTTATGACGCCATCACCCTGGCAGGCCTCACAGCGTCCCCCCTTCACATTGAAGGAGAAGCGCCCCGGCCCATAGCCGCGCGCCTTGGCCTCCGGCAGGCCGGCGAACCATTCACGGATGGGCGTGAAGGCACCCGTATATGTCGCGGGATTGGAGCGGGGTGTGCGCCCGATGGGGGACTGGTCGATATCAATGACCTTGTCGAGGTGTTCCAGTCCCTCAAGTTTGTCGTGGGGGGCGGGGGCATCATTCGCCCCGTTCAGGCGGCGGGCCACGGCCTTGTAAATGGTATCCAGCAGCAGGGTGGATTTGCCGCCGCCGGAAACGCCGGTAATGGCGGTGAACAGGCCCAGCGGAATTTCGGCGGTGACATTCTTGAGGTTGTTGCCGCGCGCGCCCACCAGCTTCAGCATGCGTCGCTCATCCGGCTTGCGTCGTGCCGGTACGCCGACGGAAAGTTCCCCGGTGAGATAGCGCCCCGTCAGCGAGGCAGGGTTGGCCAGAATATCCTTCGGCGTACCCTGCGCGACGATACGTCCGCCGTGGATTCCGGCGCCGGGGCCGACATCCACCACATAATCTGCGGCGAGAATTGCATCCTCGTCATGCTCGACCACAATGACCGTATTGCCGAGATCTCGCAGATGCTTCAGTGTTTCCAGCAGGCGTGTATTGTCGCGCTGATGCAGGCCGATGGAGGGCTCGTCCAGCACATAGAGCACGCCCGTCAGACCGGAGCCGATTTGTGAGGCGAGGCGGATGCGTTGGCTTTCGCCACCGGAAAGTGTGCCGGAGGCGCGCGCCAGTGTCAGATATTCCAGCCCCACATCCAGCAGAAAGACCAGTCGCTCGCGGATCTCCTTGAGAATGCGGGTCGCAATCTCGTTATGCTTGTCGCTCAGATGCTGGGGAAGATCCTCGAACCAGCGGGCGGCATTTCTGACGGAGAGCGCACCTGCTTCCCCAATATGGAAACCGTTGATCTTGACGGCGAGCGCCTCCGGCTTCAGGCGGAACCCGCCGCAAGCCTTGCAGGGCACGGTGGAGAAATATTTAGAGATTTCCTCCCGCGCCCAATCGCTCTCCGTTTCCCTCCAGCGCCGGTCAAGATTGCGCACGACGCCTTCAAAGGTCTTCTCGGTTTCATAGGCGCGCGCGCCGTCGTGATAGGCAAAGAGGATCTTCTCTTTGCCCGAGCCATAAAGCAACACGTCACGCGCCTGTTCCGGCAGGTCGCACCAGGGCACATTCAGTTTGAAATCATAATGCTTCGCCAGCGCATCCAGCGTTTGCCCGTAATAGGGTGAGGTGGATTTCGCCCAGGGTGCAATCGCGCCCTGTCGCAAGGTGCGCATCCTGTCCGGCACAACAAGATCTGGATCTATGGTCTGTTCCACGCCCAGCCCGTCACAGGCCGGGCAGGCACCGAACGGATTATTGAAGGAGAACAGGCGCGGTTCGATCTCCGCAATGGTGAAGCCGGAAACCGGGCAGGCGAATTTCTCTGAAAAGACAAGGCGACGCGGAGCGCCCTTTTCATCTGTTTCATTGGCAAACTCGGTGACGGCAATGCCATCAGCCAGCGCCAGAGCTGTTTCAAAGCTGTCCGCGAGGCGTTGGGTCAGGTCCGGCCGTACAACGATGCGGTCTACCACCACATCAATGTCATGCTTGAATTTTTTGTCCAGCGCCGGGGCGTCGGCAATTTCATGGAAAGCTCCGTCAATCTTGACGCGCTGGAAGCCTTTTTTCATCCATTCGGCCAGTTCCTTGCGATACTCGCCCTTGCGGCCACGCACCACGGGGGCCAGCAGATACAGGCGGGTGCCCTCTGGCAGGGCCAGAACCCGATCCACCATCTGGGATACGGTCTGGCTTTCAATTGGCAGGCCGGTTGCGGGTGAATAGGGCACACCTACACGGGCCCAGAGCAGGCGCATGTAATCGTAGATTTCCGTCACCGTACCGACGGTGGAGCGCGGGTTCTTGGAAGTGGTCTTCTGCTCAATGGAGATGGCCGGGGAGAGGCCGTCAATCTGGTCTACATCCGGCTTCTGCATCATTTCCAGAAACTGGCGGGCATAGGCCGAAAGGCTTTCGACATAACGTCTCTGACCTTCGGCATAGATGGTGTCGAAGGCGAGAGAGCTTTTGCCTGAGCCGGAAAGGCCGGTAAACACCACCAGGCTGTCGCGCGGAACCTCAAGATCCACATTCTTCAGATTGTGCTCGCGCGCGCCACGAATGGAGAGGGTGCGCGCATCTCGCTTGCTGGAGGATGCGGGCAGGGGCAAATTCCGTGAGGGCGTATCGTGATCCGGCATGAAAATCTCAATGGCGGCCGCATGAACCGGGGCAGGCTGGCCTGTCCGACGCGCGTGAAAAGATGCTGAAGAGCGGCTGCTGCCACTTCACTCTAATGAGGGAGGGGTTGTGAAAATTTCAAGGGGCGGGGCTGCATGTCGGGGTGGAAAGCATGGTGAGAGACTCAACTGGCGTGGGCGAGTATGGCGAGAACATATGGCGAACTTCAGCCTTGTGCGAGTCAAAAAACCATGCTTTTGATGATGCGCGCCGCTTGCATGATGCTGTTGCTCCAATTAGAACGAAATGGAAACATATAGTCGGGGCTGGAGGGGTGTCGCCTTGTGCGCAGGCTTTGCGGTGGATAACGCGCTTTGCCTCTCGCGTGCTGTGGTGGGCCCGCTAGGGTGCTGACCCGCTTGAAACCGAAAAATGAATGGAGGCCCGCCCATGGCCGGCAGCGTCAATAAGGTGATCCTGATCGGCAATCTGGGTCGTGACCCGGAGGTTCGCAGTTTTCAGAATGGTGGGCGTGTGTGCAATCTCAGTGTCGCCACGTCTGAAAGCTGGAAGGATAAGGCCACCGGGGAGTGGCGTGACCGCACGGAATGGCATCGTGTGGTGGTCTTCAATGAAAACATGATTGGTCGGGCCGAGCGGTCTTTGCGCAAGGGTTCCAAGGTTTATATCGAAGGACAGCTCGAAACCCGCAAGTTCGAGCGTGATGGCCGGGAGCAATATACGACCGAGGTTGTGCTGCGCCCTTATCGTGGCGAATTGACCCTGCTGGATAGCCGTGGTGGCGGTGAAGGCGGCGGTGATGATTATGGCGGGGGCTCCGATTTCGGCTCTTCCGGCTCGATGGGCGGGGGCTTCTCTGAAGGTGGTTCTGGTGGCGGATATGGCGGCGGCGGCCGTCGTGGTGGCGGAAGTTCGGGTGGCAGCTCTGGCGGCGGTCGCCCGGTGAATGATCTGGACGATGAAATTCCGTTCTGATTGCGAAAGGCACAGGGCGATGGTTCGCTCTGTGCGCCGTTCTTGCACCCGTCTTGCGGCTCACATGGCTTTGTGCGCATGAATCGGCTAATAGATCGCAACTTCGATATTAGGTGAGTGCTGACTCTTGGCTGAATCCGAGATGCCGGGTTCCGGCGGCAATCCGTCTTTTGATATCCGGCCTGTTTCCATTACGGAGGAGCTGTCACGCTCCTACCTCGATTATGCCATGAGCGTGATCGTCGCGCGCGCCCTGCCGGATGTGCGTGATGGTCTCAAGCCGGTGCATCGCCGCATCCTGTTCTCCATGCACGAGAATGGGTATGAGTGGAACAAGTCCTATCGCAAGTCGGCCCGCGTGGTCGGTGATGTGATTGGTAAATATCACCCCCATGGCGATCAGTCGGTTTATGATGCCTTGGTGCGCATGGCGCAGACATTCGCCATGCGCGTACCGCTGGTGGATGGTCAGGGCAATTTCGGTTCGGTGGATGGCGATCAGGCTGCGGCCATGCGCTATACCGAGGTGCGCCTTGAGAAAGTGACCAATGCCCTGCTCGACGATCTCGATAAGGAGACCGTCGATTTTCAGGACAACTACGATAATTCTGAACGGGAGCCATCCGTTCTTCCCGCCAAGGTGCCGAACCTTCTGGTAAATGGCGCTGGCGGCATTGCCGTGGGTATGGCGACAAATATTCCGCCGCATAATCTCGGCGAGGTGGTGGATGCAACCGTAGCGCTGCTGGATGATCCGACCTTGGAGCCGGAAGCGCTGCTGGATCATCTCCCCGGCCCGGATTTTCCCACCGGCGGCCTCATTCTGGGGCGCACCGGCATTCGGCAGGCCTACATGACCGGCCGGGGCTCCGTCCTCATGCGGGCCCGTGTGGCCATCGAAAATATCCGCAAGGATCGTGAAGCCCTGATCGTCACCGAAATTCCCTATCAGGTGAATAAGGCGACGATGATCGAGAAAATTGCCGAGCTGGTGCGGGATAAACGCATTGAGGGCATTTCTGAGATCCGCGACGAGAGCGATCGCGATGGCATGCGGGTGGTGATCGAAATCAAGCGCGACGCTCAGGCAGATGTCGTGCTGAACAATCTTTACCGCCAGACTCTGCTGCAAACCTCATTCGGCGTGAATATGGTTGCCCTCTCCGGGGGCAAGCCTGGTCTCCTCAATCTGCATGATGTGCTGACGGCCTTCATCGCCTTCCGTGAGGAAGTGGTCAGCCGGCGGACGAAATATCTGCTGCGCAAGGCGCGCGACAGGGCGCACGTGTTGGTGGGGCTGGCCATCGCAGTGGCCAATATTGATGAGGTGATCCACCTCATCCGCACGGCGCCGGATCCAGCTAGCGCCCGCGAGGCTTTGATGTCACGCGATTGGCCGGCGCGGGACATGGCTCCGCTGATCGCATTGATTGCTGATCCGCGACATATGTTGCGCGAAGATGGCACCTATCGCCTGTCTCTGGAGCAGGCGCGCGCCATTCTGGAACTGCGCCTCCAGCGCCTGACAGCTCTTGGCCGTGATGAAATCGCCGATGAGCTGGAAAAGCTGGCCGTTGAGATTGCTGATTATCTTGACATTCTGGCCAGCCGTCCGCGTATGCGCGGCATTATCCGCGATGAGCTTCTGTCCATTCGTGATGAGTTTGGCTCCCCGCGTCGTACGGAAATTGTCGAAGGCTTCGGCGATCTGGATGACGAGGATTTGATCCAGCGTGAGGAAATGGTGGTGACCGTTTCTCACGCTGGTTATGTCAAGCGTGTGCCCTTATCCACGTATCGGGCGCAACGGCGCGGCGGCAAGGGGCGCTCGGCCATGCAGACGCGCGACGAGGATTTCGTCACGAGGCTGTTCGTGGCTTCCACCCATGCGCCGGTTCTGTTCTTTTCCTCCAAGGGGCAGGTGTACAAGCTGAAGGTGTGGCGTCTGCCGCTGGCCGCGCCTCAGGCGCGGGGCAAGGCGCTGGTGAACATTCTGCCGCTGGCGCAGGATGAGCACATTACATCCGTCGTGCTTCTGCCTGAGAAGGGGGAAGAGGATGAAGCCGCGCAGATCATGTTTGCGTCCACATCCGGCACGGTGCGGCGCAATTCGCTGTCCGATTTCGCGCAGGTGAACCGGAACGGCAAGATCGCCATGAAGCTCAATGCGGGCGAGGCTATTGCCGATGTGGCGCTGTGTCATGAAAATGATGATGTGCTGCTGACCACGGCAAAGGGGGCCTGCATTCGCTTCCAGGCCACGGATGTTCGTCTCTTCAAGGGGCGTGACAGCATGGGTGTGCGCGGCATTCGGCTGGATGATGATGACCGCCTGATCTCCATGGCTATCATCCGCCATGTGGAGGCCACGGCTGACGAACGCATGGCCTATATCAAGATGCGCCGTGCCTTGCAGGGTGAAACTGCGGATGCCGTGGAGATGGATGCCGATGAGGATGTGACAGGCGGCAGCCATCTGGGGCAGGACCGTTATGTGGAGATGAGCGAGGCGGAACAGTTCATCCTCACCGTTTCCGAAAATGGCTATGGCAAGCGCTCGTCTTCGTATGAGTATCGTGTCACCGGGCGTGGGGGTAAGGGCATCACCGCCATGGCCGTGAATGATCGGAACGGACCGCTGGTGGCCTCATTCCCGGTTGAAGAGCACGACCAGATCATGCTTGTGACGGATGGTGGGCAACTGATCCGCTGCCCGATTGACGGCATCCGTATTGTTGGCCGTGCGAGCCAGGGGGTGATCGTGTTCGATACCGCTGAGGGTGAGCGGGTGGTATCGGTGGAGCATATCAGCGAAGAAGCTGGTGGTGAGGATGAGGACGCCGGTGATGATGCCGGGGCCTCTGAAGGTGCGCCGGAAGCGTAATCTGCGCGAGGGCCTGATCTCGTAAAACGTCGCGCGTCTTGGTGCATGGCTTGCTGATGGGGAGTGATTTCATGACGACTTTTCTGAAGCGTCTGGGTATGCGCTGCCCTGTCATTCAGGCTCCGATGGCTGGCACGTCCACGCC
The DNA here is from genome assembly GCF_052492075.1 of Haloleucobacter albus. Lineage (NCBI taxonomy): Bacteria > Pseudomonadati > Pseudomonadota > Alphaproteobacteria > Hyphomicrobiales > Xanthobacteraceae > Haloleucobacter > Haloleucobacter albus. The sequence goes on along the minus strand of NZ_JBQWAS010000012.1, from coordinate 47,468 downwards.
GGCCCTTGCTCTTGAGGTCATGAAGGCGGGCGGGCTTGGCTCTATCGCTCTGGGAGCGGTGAATGCTGAAGCTGGCCGCAAGCTGATCCGGGAGATGAAGAGCGGAACGGATAAGCCTTTCAATGTAAACCTGTTCTGCCATGCGCCTGCGGAACGAGATGCTGCACGGGAAGCCCGGTGGCTTGAGGCGCTTGCGCCCCGGTTTCAGGTCTTCGGTGCTGAGCCTCCTGTGGAGCTGAACGAGATCTATCGCAGCTTTGTTGAAGATGATGCCATGGCGGATATGCTCGAGGAGGAGCGTCCGGCCATTGTGAGTTTTCATTTCGGCTTGCCAAAAGCTGAGCAGATTGCGCGGTTCAAGGCGGCGGGGACGTTTCTGATAGCCAGCGCAACCTGTGTGGAGGAAGCACATGCGGCCGTTGCGGCCGGCATGGATGCGGTTGTCGCGCAAGGCTATGAGGCTGGAGGGCACAGAGGCATTTTCGATCCGGCGACAGGTGATGAAAAACTGCCGACGTTCACTCTGGTGCAGCTTCTGGTCCGAGCTTTGAACGTACCTGTTATCGCAGCGGGGGGTATCATGACAGGGCGCGGAATCGCTGCGTGTCTTGATCTGGGGGCCGCCGCTGTACAGATGGGCACGGCCTTTATTGCCTGTCCGGAAAGTGCCGCAGACCCAGCCCATCGCAGCGCTGTGTTGGGGGCTCGTGCGGGCCATACGCTGGTCACGGATACTATTTCTGGCCGTCCGGCCCGTTGCATCGTGAATGAGTTTACGGCGTTGGGGCAGGATCTGGCCGGGCAAGGTCAATGCCCAGCCTCGTATCCGGTGGCTTATGATGCGGGCAAGGCCCTGAATATGGCGGCGAAAGCGGCGGGAAACACGGGTTATGGCGCGCAATGGGCCGGACAGGGAGCTCCTTTGGCGCGGGCCTTGCCAGCATTGGAGTTGGTTGAGCTTCTGATGCGTGAATATGAGGCGGCCCGCGGGGGCTGATGCTTTTCAAACCTGTATTTCTGCCAGTGGAGTGATAGCCGACAGCTTTTCCATGCAGCTGATGCAGCTGTGAAAAAGCTGACGCATCAACATAGGCAGGTGAGCTGGCGTTGCCTCGCCTTGAGCGTTTCAGGGTGTGAGATCTTTGAAGGTAGGTCTCATGGTCGCAGCTCCCTGTTTGCACTTTTGAAATATGATAATGAAACGGCGATGTTCACCTGCTTTTGGCAGGAATGTTCTGCTTGTGAATAACAAGAGGCGCGCATTCATCCCAAATGTGTGCCGCAGGGAGAATTTGATGCGTCTGGTTTCTCTTGTTCTGGCTGCTGCGGCCACCATTGCCGCCACTTCAGCCTTCGCTGAGCCCAGTGCCAAGCGTGGGGAAAAGGTTTTCAAGAAATGCATGGCTTGCCACATGATTGGCACCAAAGCCAAGCCGCGGGTTGGTCCGCCTCTGAATGGTATTGTGGGGGCGAAATGGGCGCATTTCGAGGGGTTCAAATATTCCAAGGATATTCAGAAGGGCGCGGCCGCCGGGAATATCTGGGATGTGGAAACTCTGAATAATTATCTGACCAACCCCAAGGTGCTGGCGCCGAAAGGCAAGATGGCCTTTGCCGGAATCAAGAAAGACGATCAGCGGGCGGATCTGATTGCGTTTCTCTCGCAGTTCGATGCGGATGGAAACAAGAAGTAGTTCGCTTCTCTCTCCATCCTGAAAATCTTGTGATGATGCGGCGCGCACTCTTCTGGATGCGCGCCGCAAGCATTTGTGCATCATCATGTGCCGCAGGGGCTTGTTTCTGCGCGTGTCTCGTGGTGAGAGGCCGAAACGGAAAGGATTTAGCCCCATGCCTGCTGATTATGATTTTCGTGCCCAGCGCCTTCATGTGCCTCAGGATCTTGCCGCTGGAGCAGAGATCGTGTTGCCGGCAGAGCAGGCGCATTATGTGCTGCATGTTATTCGCCTGCCCGTGGATGGCGCCATTTTGTTGTTCAATGGCCGGGATGGGGAATGGCGAGCCGTGCGGCAGGCGGGTGGCAAGCGCGAGGCGCGTTTTGTGGTGGAAGAACAGGTGCGCCCTCAGCCGCCAGCACCAACCCGCGAATATGCCTTCGCGCCACTCAAACATGCCCGGCTGGATTATATGGTTCAGAAAGCCGTGGAGATGGGCGCAGGTGTGCTGACCCCGGTGCTGACCCGTTACACGCAGGTTTCCCGCATCAATCTGGAACGAATGGCTGCGAATGCGGTGGAAGCCGCTGAACAATGTGGCCTTCTGACTTTGCCGGTTATCAACGCGCCGCGCCCTCTTCAGTCCTGGCTTGCAGAGTTGCCCGCCACGCACAATCTGGTGTTTTGCGATGAAGGGGCCAAGGAGGCTGATCCCATTCTGGCGCTTCGGGCAGCACCTGCTGGCCCGGTGAGTGTGCTGATCGGACCGGAGGGGGGCTTTTCGCCGGAAGAGCGGACCATGCTTGCCCCTCGCGCGATCACCCTTTCTCTGGGGCCGCGCATTTTAAGGGCGGATACGGCAGCCGTGGCGGCGCTGGCATTGGTAGAGGCCGCAGGCTGTCAAAAATAGGAGCGGAAATTTTCATCGGATCACAATAATTACAATATAAGTGTTCGTTGAATTTCTTATTGCGGAGCAGATATTGGCATTGTGCATCGCATTTGTGCATCGCGATAAGTCTTTGTTTGTATAGAGTATTGAAAAATAAGGGGAGCTGCGCCGTATTTTTGTCTGATTTTCGGTCTGTCTGTTGCGCGCATCGGGGCTTATGTTCACGCGCCAATGGCATTTCTTCAGAAAATGGGGGGCAAATGACGCAGCACTACCAATTCGGTATCGAGGAGGAGTTCTTCGTCATTGATGTCGGCTCCAAGGCGATGCAAAAACGCATTCCTGCTGGTTTTCATGAGGAGCTGGGGGAGAGGCTGGGCTCTGCCGCGCGGCATGGCGGGTTGCAATGGCGCGTGGGGACGGTCTCTGCATTCGGGACGTCCATGAGGGAGGCGCAGGACGAATTGCGCCATCTGCGCCGATCAGTCGGGCAGGTGGGGGCGCAGCATGGGCTGGGCCTCATGGCGGCGGGTACGCATCCTACCGCCAGCTGGGAGGATGGACGCGGCGGAAAGGGTGACAAGAAGCTGAAAGCCGCCATGGCCGATATGCGGGCATCGGCCCCGCGCAGCATGGTGTGCAGCCTGCATGTGCATGTGGCGTTGCCGGATCCAGACATGCGGGTGGATGTGATGCGCCGGATCGTGCCTTACATTCCTCATTTCATTGCACTGTCCACCTCTTCACCCTTTTGGGGGGCACGGCAAACAGGGGTGATGGGCTATCGCCTGGCCGCACATGATGATGTGCCGCGTACTGGCCTGCCGGAGATGTTCGAGAATAATGCCGCTTATGAGCGGTATGTGGATGCGCTGGCTTCTGCGCGCATGATGGATGCTTCAGGCTATGTGTGGTGGGTCGTGCGCCCCGCTCTGGATGCGCCCTGGCTGGAGTTGCGTGCGCCGGACAGTTGCACCCGGCTGGAAGATGCGGTGGCGATTGCAGCTCTTTATCGTGCGCTGGTGCGATTTTTGGTGCGAAACCCGCATCATAATGCGCGGGCTGATAGTGTTGACCATGCCATTGCCGCTGAGAATAAGTGGCGCGCCCAACGTTATGGGGTGCATGGGTCTTTTGTGGATCTGGCCCAGCGCCGTGCCATTTCGGTGCGTGATGCTGTGGAGGGCGTGCTGAACCTGGTTTCGGATGACGCCGCCGATCTGGGATGTCTGGATGAAATGTCGGGCGTGCGTGCCATTGTGGAACAGGGCACCAGCGCGGATATGCAATTGGCTGTGTTTCAGGAAGCGCAGCACCGCATGGGCAACAAGAAAGATGCGTTGAAGGCGGTGAAGCACTGGCTTGCGCAAACCACGCTGCACTGAGACCCTCTCATCATGGCATGAGAAATGGCGCGGATCACACCATCCGCGCCATTGGTTTTTGAAATCGGCGATCCGTCAGGCGCAGGCTATGACGGTTTGTTGCTGCACGCCCAGCCCATCAACGCCCAGCCGCATCACATCTCCTGCTTTCAGGAAGCGGGGTGGGCGGTGGCCCAGCCCCACGCCGGGCGGAGTGCCAGTGGTGATGATATCGCCCGGATCCAGCGCCATGAACTGGCTGATATAGTGGATCAGATAGGGGATGCGGAAAATCATGGTGGCGGTAGAGCCATTTTGCACCCGCTCGCCATTGACTTCCAGCCACATGGAGAGCGCATCCGTTTCGCCCAGCTCATCCGGCGTCACCAGCCAGGGGCCGAGGGGGCCGAAATTCTCCTGGCTCTTGCCCTTGGTCCATTGTCCGGTGCGCTCCATCTGGAAGTAGCGTTCCGAAACATCATTGCAGATGAAATAGCCAGCCACATGGGAGGGCGCATCTTTCTCTTCCACATAATGGGCGCGGGTGCCGATCACGAAGGCCAGCTCCACCTCCCAATCCATCTTGCGGCTGCTGCGGGGCATGGGCACATCATCGTGCGGGCCGCAGATGCAGTTGGGGGCCTTGTTGAAAAGCAGGGGCTCCTGAGGAATGGGATTGCCGGTTTCCTTGGCGTGGTCGGCAAAGTTCAGGCCCACAGCCAGAAAGTTGCCGGGGCGGGCCACGCAGGGGCCAAGGCGCACACCTTCGGGCGCCAGAGGCAGGCTGGCGCTGTCATGGGCGGCAATGGTGGCGAGGCTGGCCGGAGAGAGCCATGCCCCTGCAAGATCGGGCACAAGCGCTGAGATATCTCGAATCTGCCCATTGGCGTCCACAAGTCCGGGCTTTTCCTGTCCCTTTTCCCCGAAGCGCACCAGCTTCATGCTTGTTCTCCCATGTTCTTGAGCAGTTTGTGTTTTTTGAAAGCGACAGGGTTTGCGTCGCGCGTCTGTACAGGCTGGCCCGTGGCGCGCTCCGGGTCAATGGTGCGACTGCGAAGGAGGTGCTGCGCTGCATTTCGCGGGTGCGTCATAAAACGGACAGGCGACTCCGGCTAAGTCTGGGCCTGCTTCAGAAGCACATGCTTTCTGTTTCGGGGTGTGGTTCGGGTTGTTTCGGCAGGGGGGCGGAACCTGTCGGCCCGTCAAAAGCAGGATCTGCCATGGATACGCTGGACAAGGCGAAGGCCTCCAACCCTGAGCTGTCTCGTGAAGATGAGACCGAAGGTCGCCCGCACCGATACCGGACACTGTTCCTTTCAGATATCCACCTGGGCACGCGCGGTTGCCAAGCGGATCTGCTGCTGGATTTCCTGAAGCACAATGATGCCGATGTGATCTATCTGGTTGGCGATATCGTTGATGGCTGGCGGTTGAAGTCCTCATGGCACTGGCCACAGAAGCATAATGATGTGGTGCAGAAGCTGCTGCGCAAGGCGCGCAAGGGTGCGCGCATCATTTATCTGCCCGGTAATCACGATGAATTTCTGCGCGATTATTATGGTACCCATTTCGGGGGCATCGAGGTGACAGAAACCGCCATTCATGAGGCGGCGGATGGCAAGCGCTATCTGGTCATCCATGGCGATGTGTTTGATGTGGTGGTGCGCCATGCCCGCTGGCTCGCCTTTCTGGGCGATGGGGCCTACACGACCGCGCTGGCCATCAATACCTATGTGAATCTTGTGCGCCGTCGTCTGGGGCTCACCTACTGGTCTCTCAGCCAGTGGGCGAAGATGAAGGTCAAGAATGCCGTAAACTTCATCGGCAAGTTCGAGGAGGCCGTGGCCGATGAGGCCCGGCGCCGTGAGGTGGATGGTGTGATTTGTGGCCATATCCACCATGCGGTCATTCACGATCGCTTCGGCGTGCGCTATGTCAATTGCGGAGATTGGGTTGAAAGTTGCACCGCCATCGCCGAGCGCGATGACGGGCAGATGGAGATTTTGTGCTGGACACGCCGGATGGAAACTGCGCCAAGCCAAGAGCCGCAGACTTCGACGCAGAAACAGGCCGGGGAAGGGGCAAAGGCGGCCGCGTGATGCGTGTGCTCATTGCCACGGATGCCTGGCATCCACAAATCAATGGTGTGGTGCGCTCGCTGGAATATCTGGCGCAGGAGGCAACCCATCTGGGGGCGGAGGTCGTCTTTCTCACCCCTGAAGGCTTCCGTACGTTCGGCTTGCCCACCTATCAGGAGATCCGCCTCTCGCTTGTCACTCCCGGCATGATCCGGCGGCGGATGGAAGAGCTGGACCCGGATTTCGTCCATATCGCCACGGAAGGGCCAATTGGCCTTCTGGTGCGGCGGGCCTGCATAACCCAGAGACGGACTTTCACCACCTCTTACCATACCAAGTTTCCGGAATATCTTTCCGCCCGCGTGCCGGTGCCGGAGAGGCTGAGCTATGCCTGGCTGCGCTCGTTCCACAATGCGGGCGGCGGGGTCATGGTTTCAACGGCCACGCTGGAGAGGGATCTTGAGGCGCGCGGTTTCCTTCGCCTCATGCGCTGGTCGCGTGGTGTGGATGCAGAGCTGTTCCGCCCCCGTCCCGAGGACGACACGCGGGAGAAGCTGGGTCTGAAGGGACCTGCCTTTCTTTTTGTGGGCCGGGTGGCGGTGGAAAAGAATATCGAGGCTTTCCTCTCGCTGGATCTGCCTGGCTGCAAGGTGGTGGTAGGTGGGGGGCCGGCCTTTGATGATTTGAAGGCTCGTTTCCCGGAAGTGCATTTTCTGGGGTCGAAGGAAGGGGAAGATCTGGCGCGGGTTTATGCGGCCTGTGACGTGTTCTGCTTCCCCAGCCGCACAGATACGTTCGGGATTGTGTTGCTGGAGGCGCTGGCCAGCGGTTTGCCCGTGGCGGCCTATCCGGTGACAGGCCCCATGGATGTGCTGGCCGATGCGACGGAGCCGGTAGGCGTGCTGGATGAAGACCTGCGCGGTGCCTGTCTGCGGGCGTTGGAGTTGTCTCCCGAAGCGGCGCGCCGTTTTGCCTTGCGCTATACGTGGCGGGAGAGCGCAAGACAGTTTTTGGAAAATGTGCTGGTGGCGCATGATATTGGCCCCATCGCCCGGCGTTACTGGCTACGCCGTCGGCGCACGGCCATTGCATCCTGAAGATTTTGCAGGCTGTTGGGGGTAGGTTCTGCTCGCATTCTGGGAGCCGCTGTGCATGGCTGCGTGCCAGATGAGGCATGCCAAATCATGTAGAACATGCTCTATCTCGCGTGAGATACTCAGCGGCCGGATGAGATGCTGCGGAATGGCGCAACATGTCGGCTTGATGCCGGCTCTCGCGGCCATGGCTCAGATGTTCGGTTCAAGTTATCCGCGGTGCGAGGGGAGCAGAAGGCATGTCGCCGCAATCCGGCGCAGGGCAGGATGACAAGGGAGAATCTGGTGCTCTCGCCGTCACTCAGGCCACTTCAGGCAAGTTGATGCGGCATATTCCGCTTTCCGTGGCACTCGCAGCCGCCTTCGCCGCTTTCTATCTGCCTTTGGGCATTCACATGCCCTATTTGTCGCTGTGGCTTCAGTCCCGCGGGTTGGGGCCGGAAGAGATTGGCGTGGCGTTGGCCGTGCCGCTGATTGCACGCCTGTTCGCCACGCCTGTTCTGGGTTTTCTTTCAGATCGATGGGGGCGTCCGCGCGCCTTGCTGATTGCTCTGGCTGCGGCCACATGCCTGAGCACGACAGCGCTGGCGTTGAGCGTGGAGCCGTTGCTCATCTTCATTGTGCTTGGCCTTATGGCCATGAGCTGGAACCCCAGCTTCTCCCTGCTGGATTCCTATTCCGCCAGACAGGCCCGTGCCGGCCGGGCAGATTATGGGCGTTCACGGCAATGGGGGTCCGGCTCTTTCCTGATGGCCAATCTGGTGGGAGGGGCCATCATTACCCTGCTTGGGGCGGGGTCCATCGTGCTGATGATGCTGTTCGGGCATCTGGCCTATCTGGTGAGCTTGTTCACCTTGCCGGAGCTGGAGCGCCCTGCGCCGGTGGCTCATGCCGCGCGGGGTAGCATGAGGAAGGTGTGGTGGCTCGTGGTCGCGGTGCTGGCTATTGCGCTGGTGCAGGCCAGCCACGCTTTGCTTTATGCTTTCGGCTCTCTGCAATGGCGGGCGCAGGGGTTTTCGCTCTCCACCATTGGTGTGCTCTGGGCGGTTGGCGTGGCGGCGGAGATTGTGCTGTTTCGTTTCGGCAGCCGGCTTATCACCAGCATTGGCGCCTTGCCCATGGTGATGATGGGAGGGCTTGCGGCGGTGGTGCGTTTTGGGGCCATGGCGTTTGATCCGCCATTGCTGCTGCTGCTTCCTCTGCAATTGCTGCACGCTTTTACCTTTGGCGCGACCTATCTGGGCATGGTGGAACTGGTTGCGCGCGGCGTTTCGGAGCATCGTTCCGCTTCCGCGCAGTCTCTTGCATCGTGGACTGTGAGCCTGATGATGGGCGCAGCGAGTGTGGTGGCCGGGGTACTGTGGGTGCGTATGGGTTCTTATGCCTTTCTCACATCGGCGGCTCTTGGTGGCCTTGGCATTCTGGTGGCCGGGCTGGCCATGCAAATGCACCGCCGTGCGGCTCCCTTTCACTCTCCGGCAAAATAGGGGCGCTTAGCCCCACAGCGCGGGTTCTGGCGGAAAAACGATGCTCTCTTCATAATGCAGGGCAGGGGAACGATCTTCCGCCAGAAGCAGGGGGCCATCGAGGTCCACCACCTGCGCCCGCTGTGCCACAAGAAGTGCCGGAGCCATGGCCAGTGATGAAGCCAGCATGCAGCCGACCATGCGGGAGAAGCCCAGCCGTTCAGCCTCTTCGGCCAAGGCCAGAGCTTCAGTCAGGCCGCCGGTTTTATCCAGCTTGATGTTGATGGCATCGTAACGGCCCCGCAAGGCGGCAAGGCCGGCACGATCATGTACGCTCTCATCCGCGCAGATGGTGATAGGGTGGGGCATGTGCGCCAGGGCATCATCCGCGCCTGCTGGCAAGGGTTGCTCCACCAGTTCCACACCGGCCTGTGCGCAGGCGGCCAGCATCTGCGGCAAGATGGTGGCGTTCCACCCTTCATTGGCGTCCACGATCAATCGGCTGTTGGGGGCTGCGCAGCGTATGGCGGCGAGCCGTTCCGGGTCTCCCTCCGCGCCCAGTTTCAGCTTTAGAAGCGGGCGATTGGCCGCTGCCGCTGCCTGGGCCATGGCGTCTGCTGTATCCAGGCTGAGCGTATAGGCCGTGGTGAGCGGGCGCATGGGCGTGCAGCCTGCACGTTGCGCCGCAGACATGCCGCTGCGCTTGGCTTCCAGATCCCAGAAGGCGCAATCCAGTGCATTGCGGGCCGCACCCGCAGGCAGGCGCTGTTGCAGGCCGGCTCGATCCAGCCCGGCGGCAATATCGTCCTTCAGGCTGGTGATGAGATCACGCACCCCCTCCACGCTCTCGCCATAGCGTGCATAGGGCACGCATTCGCCTTTGCCAGAGAAGGTGCCATCATACAGTTTTGCCTCGACGACGAGGGCTTCAGTCTTCGAGCCGCGTGCGATGGTGAAGGTGCCCTGAATAGGGAAACGCACCACGCGCACATGAAGCTGGGGTGCTGCGGGGGAAGGTATGGGGGCGGGCATGGAAAAGCCTGTGCGAAAAAAGGATGCCGCTGAAAGCGGGGGCAGAAGTGTGCCACAAATGCACGGGCTACCCAAAAAATGCCCGACAGGCCAAGGCAATGGACCATGACACCACCGCAATGTGGTAAGCGGAGCCTACAGGGCATAGCCTTAACAGATTCGTATATTTGCGGTTTCCATCACAGATACATGGAATGCCGTTGCAGTTCGGGCCTTTGCTGGGCCCGCGCCGGAGCTTGGGGCGATGGCTCGCGGTGAAGGAGGATTTCGGGGGACGTCGAATTGCCGCAAAGTGCAATGATTTCGGTGCAGTCACAGGGGGATCATCTGGCCGTTTCCGGCCATGGCCTGTGGACGGCCGAATGCGCCGACGCCCTTGAACAGGAAGTGGACGCCACGACGGCAGCGCATCCCGTCGGGCAGATTTCCGCTTCTCATATTTCTCTCGATCTTTCCGGCATTGAGCGCATGGATACGTTCGGTGCGGTGCTGCTGGAGCGCCTGATGGGCGCCTGGACGAAAGATGGGCTGGCCCCTGAAGTGGTGGGCTTGTCGCCTCGCCATGCGGTATTGCTGCGTGAGGTGGAGCAGGGAGGCAATCAGCCCCGCCCGCCGGCGCGCCACCGCGAAAAGGGGCTGGAGCTTCTCGGGCACAATATGGTGCGCGTCGCCAAGGATGCGCTAGCCCTGATGAATTTTGTCGGGGCGGTGATGGCTGCGCTGGGGCGCGTCATTATCCGTCCGCGGACATTCCGTTTCACCTCCATGGTGGCGCAGATGGACCGGGTGGGCCTGCGGGCCGTGCCGATCGTATTGCTCATCACTTTTCTTATCGGGGCCATTATCGCCCAGCAGGGCATCTTCCATTTCCGCAGCTTTGGCGCGGATATTTATGTGGTGGATATGGTGGGCGTGCTGGTGCTGCGTGAGCTGGGGGTGCTCATTGTCGCCATCATGCTCGCGGGTCGTTCCGGCAGCGCCTATACGGCAGAGCTTGGCTCCATGCGCATGCGTGAGGAGATGGACGCTTTGCGCGTGATGGGCTTCGATCCCATTGAAGTGCTGGTGGTGCCACGCATTCTCGCCATTGTCATTTCCTTGCCATTGCTGACTTTCATCGGCTCCATGGCTGCTCTTGTGGGTGGCGGGCTGGTGTGCTGGTTCTATGGCGGCATCACACCGGATGTGTTCATGGCCCGCCTGAAAACGGCGATTGACCTCAATCAGTTTGAGGTTGGCATGTACAAGGCCCCCTTCATGGCCGCGACCATTGGCATTGTCGCCTGTCTTGAAGGCATGCGGGTGGGCGGTAGTGCGGAATCCCTCGGCGAGCGCACGACAGCTTCTGTGGTGAAAGCCATCTTCCTCGTCATCGTGATGGATGGCCTGTTCGCCATCTTCTTCGCCGCCGTGAATATGTGAGGCCGCCATGGATGCCCAGCAGCCCGCCCTCACTACACCGCAGCACCATGACCCGATCATTCAGGTGCGCGATATCGTTGTCGGCTTTGGCGAGAAAATCATCCTCAACCATTTGGATCTCGATATTTATCGTGGTGAGATTCTGGGGTTTGTCGGGGCGTCTGGCGGCGGCAAATCCGTGCTCACGCGCACTATTCTCGGGCTAGTGCCCAAACGCTCGGGCGTGGTGGAGGTGTTTGGCCAGAATCTGGATGGACTCAGCGAGCGGCAGCGCTCTGCCGTTGAACGGCGCTGGGGTGTGCTGTTCCAGCAAGGGGCGCTCTTCTCCTCGCTGACAGTGAAGCAGAACATTCAGTTCCCCTTGCGGGAAAATCTGGGCCTTTCCCCGCGCCTGATGGACGATATCGCCTTCGCCAAGATCGAAATGGTGGGGCTGAAACCGGATGTGGCGGAAAAGCTGCCCTCCGAACTTTCCGGCGGTATGATCAAGCGCGCGGCACTGGCGCGCTCACTCGCGCTGGACCCTGAAATTCTGTTTCTGGATGAGCCGACCTCGGGGCTGGACCCGATCGGGGCCGGGGAGTTCGATGAACTGATCCGCACCCTGCAACAGACTTTGGGCCTTACCGTTTTCATGGTAACCCACGATCTGGACAGCCTTCACACTGTTTGCGACCGTATCGCGGCGCTGGGGAGTGGGAAGGTGATTGCGCAGGGAACAATCGAAACCATGATGGCGTCCCAGCACCCGTGGCTGCGGGCCTATTTCCACGGTGCGCGTGCCCGCGCCGTGCAGGCGGGCCTGAGATAACGCGGGATGCGTTTCAGGCATGGGCCATGGCAGGACAGGGACGATTGAGAGAGCGGCATGGAAACACGAGCCAACTACACCATCATCGGAGCCTTCACGCTGGCCGTTATCGCGGCGGCTTTTGGCTTTGTGTATTGGTTCGCCGGGCCTGAAGATACCAGCGGTCGCAAGATCTATGAGATTGTCTTCAATGGTTCGGTTGCTGGCCTGCGGGAAGGCAATGCTGTGCTGTTCAATGGCATTCCTGTCGGGCAGGTCACGCAGCTTGGTCTGGTGGCGGGGCAGCCGGGGCAGGTGAAGGTTCTGGTGGGCATTAATGGTAATGTGCCGGTTCTGGCCGATGCGCGAGCCGGTCTACAGACCCAGGGCATCACGGGTATTGTGGCCATTTCCATTTCTGGGGGTAAACCGGATGCGGGCCCCTTGCCCGTGGGGCCTGATGGCTATCCGCGCATTCCGGCAGATGGGGTTCTGGGTTTTGCAGGGCTGTTGAATTCAGCACAGGGCGCAGCACAGCGGATTGATGCCTTGCTTCAGGCCATTAAGCCGGAAGATGTTGAATCCATTCTGAAAAATGTAGATACCTTCTCCAAGGCCGTGGCTGATCGCTCCAATGATGTGGCAAGCGTGATTGAGGACTCTAAGGCCCTGATCGCCCGCCTCAACACTGTCGCCAATAATGTTGATGCCATGGTGGTGAACCTGAAGAATGCCACCGAGGATAAGAATGGCGTTCTTGTTCAGGCCACAGAGGCAGCCGCTTCCGTGCGCCAGCTCGCTGATAATCTGGATACCCGCACGGCGGAGCTGAGCAACCAGATCAACCGTTTTGCCGGTCCCACCCTGCGTCAGTATGAGGCGCTGGCGTCTGATGGTCGGCGTACATTGGGTGAGATCGACCGGGTGCTGAGAAGCATCCAGCGCAACCCGCAACAATTCATCACGGGGGGCGGCTCCTCCGTTCCGACATTCAGGCGATGAGCAGCTTTATGACTGATCCGCGCGGGGCTGAGCGCCCGTCTTTTTTGCTCACATTCTGCCGGACGCTTCAGCAGCATCAGCAGAGTGTTGTCCGCATGGCTGTGGGGGCCGGGCTGGTATTGAGTGTTGCGGCCTGTGGTTCCATGCCGGTGCCGACCTACAATCTCTCTGCGCCCGGTGATTTTTCAGCCGGGGGGCGGGGGCGAGGTCAACTGGTGGTGGCCATGCCATCTGCCTTGGCTGTGCTGAATACAGACAAGATTGTGGTGGAGCCCGGTGGCGGGCAGGTGGCTTATCTGGGAAATGCCCAGTGGGTGGATCAGCTCCCGCCGTTGTTGCAGGCCCGCATCATCCAGTCCTTCGAGAATGGCAGCAATCTGCGCCGGGTCGCACGGCCGGGCGATGGTGTGACTGCTGATTATCAGCTGCTGACGGATATTCGCGCTTTCGGGTTGCATATGACAGAAGAAGGCCCGCGTGCGGTGGTGGAGGTCTCGGCCAAGGTAGTGAATAACCGCTCCGGGGCTATTACTGCGGCGAAGGTCTTCAAGGCCTCGGTGCCTGCCGCCTCCACATCTGGCGAGGCAGTGACCCAGGCGCTGGATACGGCTTCTGATGAGGTGCTGGTGTCTCTGGTGAGCTGGGCTGCCCGGTATTTCTAAGGCCATATTCGTGTGAGGGCTGGCGGTTGGAAAACCGGGGCTCTCGTCTTTTCGGGCATCTGGTATTTTGTATTCAGCATCAATCGTATATCTGTATACCGTTATATAATTATACGATATTCGCTCTTTGGGGCAGTTAAGTGATTGAATGTATGGGCTGGGGCAGTGAGGGGAAACCCGCTGTTTCCGGCCCTTTTCAATTGCAGACACCGACTTGTTGCTGTGGTCGTGATCCGGCCCCCTCCCGAAAAATGCGGCTGGGGTTCTCTCTGCCCGGTCAGTGAGCTGAACAAATGCCGATGGCATCTTCTCACTTCTGTTTCACACGTCATTTGCCTGTGAGAATGCTTCATCACAAAAAAGGGCCGGTGAGATGATCTCACCGGCCCTTTCTGTTGGAGCGACGACTGTTTACTGGAAGCGTCCAGCGGCCTGGGCCAGCATGGTGTAAACGTGGCCCTTATCGCTGTTCAGTTGAGCCTTGGTGGCGACAAAACCCTTGTCGTTTGCGCTCACCTTGTCCAGCACCTCATCAAAGGTGCTCAGGGCGTGTTCCACTGCGGTGCGGAAGCTCTGCTCCTCCCGGTAGCGCCGGCGCAGGGCATCATAGGTCTTGCGGCCCTGCGGGGTGTAGATGCGACCGATGAATGCCTTGCGATCCCCGCGCAGATAACGGTCCCACGCTTCTGAAAGTGCACGGGCATCCACAAGCTGGCCAATCTCGGCGGAGAGGCTGGCCAGGCTGCTTTCCGGCGTCTCTGCCTTGGGCGCAGCCTTTACCACAGGGGTGGCCGTGGTCGCGGCTTCAGCCGGAGCCAGATCCCCGAGAAGTTCGGAAAGCAGGCTTTCATTTACATCCGCCGCCTTTTCCACCGGGGCAGGGCGTGCTTTCGCACGGGTCTCGCCAATGAGATGAAGGCTGTTTTCTCGCGCCAGAGAGCGGGTGGCGCTCCGTGCGCCGGCTTCCACCACATCGAGAGCCTGTCCCTGCCGGGCAACGATCTCGTTGAGTTCAGCCAGAGCCTTGATCTGCTCGGCCACGGCGCGGCGCATGGTGGCCGCGCTGGCTTCGGTCTCGGACGGCAGTTCGAGAATGCCGCGCTTCATCTCCTCGCGGGCGAGTTCGATGGAATGTTGCACATCCTGCGCAGTCTGCTTCAGTTCGCGGGCGGCATCAGCAAAGCGCGAGCCCGTGTCGCCAAACAGCTTCTGCATGTCCTGCAAGGCGGCTTCATAGGTCTGACGCAGGGCGGCAGCTGTACGCTCTCGCTCAGCATTGGCGGCATCGCGCACCAGTTCAAACTGGCCCTCGATCACGCGGGCCGAACCCGTAGAGGCTTCCGAGACAGCGCCGGCAATCTGGCGCACACGGTCCTGCGTGCCCTTGAAGCTGGCGTCCATCATGGCGTGGAACTGCTGGAGGCGGCTTTCCAGATCCTCCACACGCTGCACCAGCGTGCCGGAGATCTCCTCCATGGCGGCGCGACGGGCGGTGAGGGTGGATTCCACACGATCATGCGTGGCCCCAAGAGCCTGGGTGGCGTCGCCCAACAGGCGGCCCTGCTGCTCCAGCCGCTCCGTCAGGCCACCCACATCCGTGAGCGCTCCACTGGAGAGCGACTTGAGGGTTTCGATCTGTGCATCGAAGCGCTGGGCCGAGTCTTCCACCGAATGGCCAATCTCGTGCACAGTCTTGTTGAAGCCTTCCACCTGGCGGGCAAAGTTGCCGGAGAAGTCGCCAAGATTGCCCACGGCCGAGGCCATGGCTTCCTGGAAGGTGGAGTTGGCTTCACCCAGCCGCTCGATAATGGCCTGAACATCACCCTTGAGCGAGCTGTTGGTGGCGGTAATCTCGTTCACGGCACGCTGGCTGGTGCGCTCCAGTGCCACGAGGAAAGCGCCATTCTTGTCGTCGATCAGATGGGCGATCTCGTTCAGCCGGTCGCCGAGAGACTCGGACACCTTGGCCGCATGGCTGCTGAGCGAGGTGGTGACATTCTCCGAAAGCGAGGTGAGCGCGCGCTCCACTTCGGCGGCTTCGGTCTTGAGGTGGCCGGAAACCGTATCCACCCGGTTGGCCAGCGTATCGGCCATGACGGCGGAGCGGTTCTCGAAGGTATCGGCCATGGTTTCCAGCCGGCCAAACACCTGCTGCTCAATATGAGCCACGCGCCCGTCCAGCATGGAGGCGACATCCTGCACGCGATTGTCGAGCGTGCGGCTGGCCTTCTCGACATGCTCAGCCATGGTTTCGCCCATGGTCTTGCTGGAAGTGGCGAACAGGGTGTTCAGCGTCTCCACCGATTTGTCGAGCGCATCATTGGTGCCGCGCGTACCCTCGGCGATGGAGCGGGCGAAGTCCAGCGTGCGGGCCGCGAAGGTCTCGCTGAAGCTCTGCGTGCGCTGGTCCATCGTCTGCTCAATGCGGGCGAGACGCTGATCCATGGTGCTGGCCACGGCGGAGGTGGTGGAGTTCAGGCGCTCATCCAGCGATTCCACCGAGAGGCGGAGATTGTCGTTGACGGTGTTCACCCGCAGATTGATCTGGTCCACCAGTTCAGGCGCATGCACCCGCACCGTGGTGTCGAAGGCCTTCACACCATCCTGAACTGTCCGGGCCAGGCTTGCGCTTTCCTGATGCAGCCGATCGGCCAGCTCAGAGCCTTGAATGGTGATGGTTTCCTCGATGGCGGTGAGGCGGGCGGTGAGCATCTCGCGGATGGCCTCGCCCTTGTTGCCGATCGACACGCCCAGCATGTCCGCCGTTTCGCGGAAGCTGTCCGTCACCTTGGAGCCACGCGCACCAATGGACTTGGTGATATCGCTACCCACGGTTGAAAGGCGCTCTGTCATCTCCTCGCCGGCCTGGGTCAGGGCTGCGGTGATGGCGTCGCCCTTCTCCACAAGGGCGGAGGTGACCTGCGTGCCGGAGCGATCCAGAGAGGTGGAGATGCGCTCGCCCGTTTCGGCAAGGCGCTCAGGCAGGCTTTCACCGCGCACCACAACGGCATCATAGATGCGATCACTGGCGATCTGGATCTGCTCGGCGAGCACGACGCCGCGGGTGCCGAGTGTCTCGACGGCCTTCTGGCTGCCTTCCTCAACACGCTGCACCAGCTCATCACCACGGCTGGCGAAGCCCGCCACGATGGTCTCGCTTGCTGCCCGCAGATTGTCGCCGGATTCGCTGATACGGGCGGCAATCTCGTGATGCAACTCGGTGGTATTCTGGGCCAGCGTCTCACCGATCTGCGCCTTGAGCAGGTCGATATTGACGTTCACATCCACACCCCAGCGGTCGATCATCGCCGTCACGTCGGTTGTGGTGGTGAGGAGGTTCGTGGCCAGATCATCCGTGCGCGATTTCAGCGTTTCCACCAGAAGGTCGCCGGAACTGGACAGGTCGTCGCGGATTTCCGAGCCGGTGATCTGGAGGCGGTCGATCAGTTCCGCACCCTTGGCGGTGAGGCTGTCGATCATGGAATCGCCCACTTGCGCGAGGGCGGAGGTGATGTTCTCGCCCTTCTGGCTGAGAATCTCCGTCACCTGCTCACTGGCTTCCATCATGGTGTCATGGATGCGGCCGGAGATCAGCTTCACCTCTTCGGAGAGGATGGCCTCGGTGCCGGCAATGCCATCGCGCAGGCGCTCGGTCTCAAGCTGTATGGCGTGGCGCTCGGCCTGCAACTCATCCACCAGCGAGCGGATGCGGATTTCATTGTCCTCATAGGCGCGTTCGAGAATGGAAACCTCGGCGCGCACCATGGCCTCAAGCTCGGTGGCGCGGGCGGTGGCGCGGTCCACGCCATCGGCCATGGCAGAGACTTCACGGCGCACGGCCTGGCCCACGGTGACAACGGATTCCGTCGCAATGGTTTCCGGCTGGGCGAGGCGCAGGGCCACATCCGTCATGGAACGGGCGATAACCTCAAGCTGCTGCGAGCGGCGCACCATGGCGGCCATGCCGAGAAAGGCGAGCGGCGGCAGGAGAATAGAGGCGAACACGCCGAGTAGCGCCGGGGAATCCAGCAGTGATTGCACGCCGTTGGAGCTTTCCACCAGCCCGCGATGATAGGCGAAGGCCATGGCGATACCAACGCCAACCCACAGCAGGCCGCCAAAAATGGCCCACCAGTAAGGGGCCATGCTGGGGCGACGACGCAGCTGGCTGACAAGCTGACCGAAGGTCTGGCGGTCATCATTGGCAGCGCGGCGTTCCGTCCCTTCCGGGCGGGTGCGGGGTGCGGGTTCACGGCGACGGTCTTCGCCTTCCGGGCTGGGCGTACGGCGGCGAATGGGGGCTACGGCAGGCGCAATGGCATCACCCGCATCTGGCATATCCTGTAGGGTGGGGCGCTCCGTCAGCAGGCTGGGATCCTCCAGCTCGGGGAGGGCGGGGCTGTCCTGCAATTCGCCCTCCGCATTCTGCGCGGCCTCGGAGGTTTCCGATTTTGCGCCGTCCAGTTCCAGCGTAAGAGCTTCCTGGATCGCCGAGAGAGCGGCCTCCGTGGGATCCTGGATCTTCATCGGATTGTTCATCTTGCCGTCGCCTCTGCCTTCAGCGCCGTGCGGAGACCTAACCGCAACGATGCCAATACTCACACCCCAGGCTTGCGCACGGGCGCAACTCCCACGGGAAATGGTTTATCATCCCTTACTGTAAGGCCGTAGCCTTCAGGATTGAACCGAGCATGTGGAGAGAATGAATATATCGTTAACGCGTATGGTGCGGAGCCTCTGGCAACCGGCGGGAGCAACGGATATGAGAGGTTTGCTTTGTTCAAATTCCAGATGACGGCACGATAGGCTCATGGTTGCGATCACTTTCATCGAATTCAACGGAACCCGCCATGATGTGGAGGTCGCTGAAGGCGCCACAGCCATGGAAGCTGCTGTGCGCAATGGCGTGCCGGGTATTACGGCTGAGTGTGGCGGCGCGTGCGCGTGCGCAACATGCCATGTGTATGTGGGTGAAGGCTGGCAGGATAAGGTTGGCGAGCCTTCGGAAATGGAAGAGGGCATGCTGGATTTCGCGACTGATGTGCGGCCCAGTTCACGCCTTTCCTGCCAGATCAGGATGACGGAAGCCCTGAACGGTCTGGTGTTGCATACGCCTGAATTTCAGGGCTGAGGGTTCGGCGCGGGCGCGGTTTTCGGGCGCAATGGTTTGCTTTACGGGTCCTTAACGGCAATTGGCCACAATCCTGCCAGTGCCATCGAGGATAAACCTCGCTGAAGCGTGTTGCTGCGAGAGAACCATGTCTGTGTCGCCCGTCTCTCTTCCGACGCCCACCATACTGGTGTTCGATTCCGGGGTGGGCGGCCTTTCCGTGTTTCGCGAAATCGCGAAAGCACAGCCGCAGGCGCATTTCATTTATGCTGCGGATGATGCGGCTTTTCCTTATGGGGCCCTGTCTGACGAAGCGTTGATTGATCGGGTGGGGCAAGTGATGGATGGGCTGATTGCCCAGTATCAGCCCTCTCTGGTCGTCATCGCCTGCAATACGGCCTCTACACTGGCACTGCCGGGTCTGCGCGCGCGCCACGCCATTCCTTTCGTGGGCACGGTTCCCGCAGTGAAACCGGCCTGTGCGGCTTCACTTTCCCGGCGCATCAGTATTTTGGCGACGCCGGCGACCGTACGGCGTGATTACACATCCTGCCTGATCCGCGAATTTGCCAATGCCTGCATGGTGGATCTGGTTCCCAGTTCGCGTTTGGCCGGCCTTGTGGAAGAGGTGCTGGCAGGGCGTGAGGTGGCGGATGCCGATATTTTCACCGAAATCGCCCCCTGTTTCGTGGATGAAGATGGCCGGCGTACCGATGCCGTGGTGCTGGCCTGCACGCATTATCCCCTGCTGGTTGAGCGGATGCGGGCGCTTGCGCCATGGCCGGTTGCGTGGGTGGACCCCGCACCGGCCATTGCTCGTCGCGTAACCTCCTTGCTGGCCAGCGGGCAGGTTTGCACTTCATTACACCCCGATATGGCTGGCGGCTTGCCGCCTGTTCGGCTGGTGTCAACGGCACGCGCCCTGGATGCGGCGCGGGTTTCTGCCCTGATTGGCCGGCCTGTCTCGACCCCTGAAATTCTGGCGTGGCCGCTTGCGGCGGCCTGCTGACATGAAAATGGAGGAGCCTTTCATGACCCCATCCATGCCCCCGCATTCTGAGTTGCCGATGAGCCGCAGGGCTTTTTCTCTCGGTTTGTTAGGTGCTGCTCTGACGGGCGTCTCCGGCCTTGGTGTGCCGGATACGGCTTTGGCCCAGCAGGCCAAACAGTCCTTTCCTGTCTGGGTGGAACACTTCCGGGCCAAAGCGCGCAAGCGTGGCATCAGCGATGCTACCTATAATGCCGTTTTTTCCGGGCTTCAGCCGGACAAGAGCGTGTATGCCCATGACAGGGCTCAGCCGGAATTTACAGAGCAGACGTGGCAATATCTCAACCGTCGTGTCTCGGACTGGCGGATCGAGACCGGGCGCGAGCGGGCGGCGCAATATGCCGGCCTGTTGAACCGGATCGAGAACCGTTATGGCGTCGATCGCCGCGTGATGCTGGGCTACTGGGGCATGGAGAGTGTGTATGGTGATGTGCTCAAGAGCACGGACCATATGAAACCCATTTTCCCTTCTCTGGCGGCGCTGGCCTGGGGCGATGCGCGTCGGCGTAAATATTGGGAACAGGAGCTGCTCAATGCACTGGTGATTGTGCAGCGCGGCTGGGCGCGCCCCGAGCAGATGACGGGATCATGGGCTGGGGCTATGGGCCACACGCAGTGGATGCCTGAAGTGTGGCTGAACATGGGGGTGGATTTTGATGGCGACGGCCGCATCTTCCCCTATGGTCGCCCGGATGATGCCTTGGCCGGGACAGCAAACTATCTGGTGAAGCGGGGTAAATATCGCCGGGGTGAACCTTGGGGCTATGAGGTGAAGCTGCCTTCCGGTTTTGATCGTCGCCTTGCAGAAAGTTCAAAGAAGCGCAGCCTCAACGAATGGTCGCGCATGGGGGTCACCACCATTGATGGCCAGTCTTTCCGAGGGCTGAGCGATCCCGCGCGGCTGTGGTTGCCGGGAGGATGGGGTGGTCCGGCTCTGGTTCTGATGCATAATTTCTATGCCGTGCGCCGCTATAATCCATCATCCAATTATGCGTTGGCTGTGGTGCATTTGGGAGATCGGGTCATGGGGCAAGGGCCGTTCGTGACGCCTTGGCCCGGTGGCGAGCGCGCCCTGAGCATTGCCGAGCTTCAGGAACTGCAAACACGCCTGACTTTTGCCGGTTATGACACAAAGGGTACGGATGGCCGGGTGGGCCCGGCGACGATGCGGGCTGTGAAAGCCTTCCAGCAGCGCAGTGGAATCAAGCCTGCGGACGGTTATGCCAGTCTTGAGGTGCTGGGCACTCTGCGCAGTATGCCGTGATACTGGCAGTTGATCTTCGAGGGGTTTGCAAAAGGGGCGGCATGGCCCCATGCAATGATGAGCTCGGGCCGGCTTGGGATATATTGGAGTTTGGATGGGCCAAGGAAGAATGGCCCTGCCGGCACGGTGACAGATACATGAATAAGCCCGCATCAAAGTGCGGGCTTTTTCTTAGTTCCGGCAAGACTGGCCAGGGAGGCTCCGCTTCTGGCCTGCCTGTGTTCAGTCGTCCGAAGGGGGAGTGCCGTCGGCGTCAGATTCTGGCTCGCCTTCCAGAATCTTTTCGGCGATAAGGCCGGCGTTCTGACGAATGGCGGCTTCAATCCGCTCGGCGATTTCGGGGTTTTTCCGCAGGAAGTTCTTGGAATTCTCCCGGCCCTGCCCAAGGCGCTGGCTGTCATAGGAGAACCATGCGCCGGATTTCTCCACGATTCCGGCCTTCACGCCCAGATCCAGCAATTCGCCCATCTTGGAAACGCCTTCGCCATACATGATGTCGAATTCGACCTGCTTGAAAGGGGGGGCGAGCTTGTTCTTCACCACCTTTACGCGGGTCTGGTTCCCCACCACCTCATCGCGCTCCTTGATGGCGCCGGTGCGGCGGATATCAAGGCGCACGGAAGCGTAGAATTTCAGCGCATTGCCACCTGTGGTGACTTCTGGAGAGCCATAAACAACACCGATCTTCATGCGGATCTGATTGATGAAGATGACCATGGTGTTGGATTTGGAAATGGAGCCGGTGAGCTTGCGCAGGGCCTGGCTCATCAGGCGGGCCTGCATGCCGGGCTGATTGTCACCCATTTCGCCTTCAAGCTCGGCGCGCGGGGTCAGGGCGGCTACAGAATCCACCACCAGAACATCCACCGCACCGGAGCGCACCAGCGTATCGGCAATTTCCAGCGCCTGTTCGCCTGCATCCGGCTGGGAGATCAGCAGCTCATCCAGATTGACGCCGAGCTTGCGGGCATAGACCGGATCCAGCGCATGTTCGGCATCAATGAAGGCGCAGATTCCGCCCCGCTTCTGAGATTCTGCCACCGTGTGCAGGGCCAGCGTGGTTTTACCTGAAGATTCAGGGCCGTAAATTTCGACGATACGCCCTTTGGGCAGCCCGCCAATGCCAAGCGCAATATCCAGCCCGAGTGAGCCGGTCGGGACGCTTTCAATCTCCAGCGCCTTGCCTTTTCCGAGCTTCATGATCGAACCTTTGCCGAAATGGCGTTCGATCTGGGAGAGCGCGGCATCCAGAGCCTTGGTTTTATCCATAGAAGAACCTTCGACGAGTCGGAGTGTTGCCTGTGTCATCGCCGCGCTCCGGTATTGGCGCAAGGGAAAATGAACGTGAAATGTATGTACATGATATGTTCCTCGTTCGCAATATGTTCCTGTTTTGAGTGTGCGCAATCTCAACAGTGGTGGGAGAAAGCGGATATTGGCATTGTTACGGATGCAGGGGCGCATGAAAAAAAGCGGAGTTCAGGCTAGAAGAAAATCAGAGAATCCAAATGAGGCTTCATATGGCTGAGGAAAAGCCCGTCTGGTTCCGTTTGAACGGGCCTGTGTTGCTTTTTGGCCTGAAGTTTACCCTGGCGTCGCTTCTGGCGCTGGGCATTTCCTTCTGGTCTTCCATGCCGGATCCGAAATGGTCTGTCATCACAGTTGCTGTGCTGGCGAATGCCAATACGGATCAGGTCGCGGCCAAGAGCCTCGCGCGGGTGGCCGGTACGATTGTGGGGGCCCTTGTGGGGCTGGCGTTGGTGGCTCTGTTTGCCGAGCATCGGGTGCTCTTCATGTTGAGCCTGTGCCTGTGGCTGGGGCTGTGCCAGTGGATGCTGATGTGGTTCAGGGATCTGGAAGCCTATATTTTCGCGCTATCTGGCTACACTGGCGCGATTGTGGGGCTGTCTGGCGTATTGAGCCCGGATATGGCTGCGGATATTGCCGTGAGCCGTGCAACGGAAGTGTGCATTGGCATTCTGGCCACCTGGGCGGCTTCTGCTATTCTGTTTCCGCGTTTTGGCAATCTGGATTTGCCGGAAAAGCTGAAAGAGTCAGCGCGCCTTCTGAATATGTGCCTGAAGCCGGGCGTGGAAGGGGCTGCCGCGCGGGTGCAGCTGGCAGATCTGTTCGCTGAGTTGCACCGTTACGGCCGGCGGATTTCCCTGGGTGTGCCGGGGGCGCAACACCGGGTCAATGCCATTCGCAGCATGAACCGGGCCATCATGAGCAATCTGTTCATCTCGCGCGCCTTGTCGCATTCCGAGGCGCAGAAACCGGAACTGATGGCGCTGGTTGCGGCTTTGCCACAGGCGCTTTCCAGCCCGCAGGCTGCGGAAGAGGCGCAGAAGCAATGGGGAGATGCCGCCGGGGCGCTTCAGGTGCAGATCCGTGAAGCGAAAACGGAGGCTCTGGAGGATGAGAAGCCAGTTTCCTGGCAGGCTTTCGCAGGTAATTGCGTTCAGATTTTGCAGGGTTACAGAGCTTTGCATGATCCGAAGATCGAGCCGGTTCCGGTCGCCGGGCCTTTCCATATTGCCGGGGCGGATAGCCTGGTTGCGACCATTGTTTCGTTACAGCTTGTCTCCAGCGTGTTGATTATCACGGTTTTCTGGTGGCTTACAGCTTGGGATGCAGCCTCTATCGGCATCACTATTGCCAGCGTCTATACCTTGCTGCTGACCACGACGCAGGGTTATCGCACCATCATATGGGGAATATTACTGGGGCTTGTCCCAGCATTGGTGGTGAGTTTTCAGATAGTGCCGCTGTTTTCGGATTTTCCTTTCTTCGCTCTGGCGATTTCACCTTTCCTTCTGGTGTCATACATGCTGATCGGCATGGATGGCCCCTACAAGCTTGCAGGGGTGAATATCATTCTGATGTTTCTGGTGGCGCTCGATCCGGAAAATGTCATGACATATGATATGGCGGGAGCGCTGGAGGATCTTCTGGCGCTGACGCTGAGTTTTGCTGTGTGTGGTGTTGTGGGGCTGCTTGTCTTGCCTGTGGCGCCATGGCTTTTGCGTTTGCGTCTGTTGCGGGCGGCCGCGCGCACATTGCGGCGTAGCGCCAATGCCGATATGGCGCTGAGCCAGCGTTCCCAGATGCGCCTCACCTTTCTTGCCAGCACCATTGCGCCCCAGCTCAAGGCGCAGAAGGCCAACCCTTATTACGAAACCGAAATCGGGTTTGCGACCGGGCTGGCGGCAACGGCTTTCGCATTCCTTGAGGGGGATCTGGACCCGCAAGTGCCCTGGGCCGGTGAGGTGCGTGCGTTACAGGCCGGCATGGCCCGTTTGCACCTCTATAATTGGCGGGCGGGTTTGGCAGAGTTGGTTGTCATTGCAGAGCAGGGCCATGCCCTTGCCCGCGATGCGATT
This sequence comes from Haloleucobacter albus, assembly GCF_052492075.1. NCBI lineage: Bacteria > Pseudomonadati > Pseudomonadota > Alphaproteobacteria > Hyphomicrobiales > Xanthobacteraceae > Haloleucobacter > Haloleucobacter albus. Next base: position 23,188 of record NZ_JBQWAS010000012.1, on the reverse strand, counting down.
GGAAAGGACGAAAAAGGAGATGCTCTTTACGCTGCCTCAGCCTTCAAGACCTTGCTGGGGGCTTTGCGCATTCTTTCCACATTACGCATTTATGGGCCGGAGATTGCCAATCTTGTGCCAGAGGCTGTGAGCCTGAAAGCGGGATGAGGCTGTTCGTCAGCTTGCCAGTTTGGGGCAGGGCTGGCATCTCCTGTCTCATGTGCGTGGCGATGGATCTTGGCTGGAAACTGGCGCATGGCGTCTTGCGTGTCATCATGCACGCGGTGGTGCCATTGGTATGTGTGCTCACCGCTCTGGCTGTGCCGCCTGCATGGGCTGAAGCGGTTTGTCCCATCTCGGCCCGCCCACAGCCTGTGCCAAAGCTGGAGGCTGCGCGAAAGGCGCTTGCTGAGGGGCGGCGGGTCACCATTCTGGCCATTGGTTCTTCCAGCACAGCCGGGGTTGGGGCATCCAGGCAGGGCAGTTTTCCTGCACAACTGGCCATGCATCTGTCGCAGGCTCTGGGCCCTCAGGCTGTTACGGTGATGAATGCCGGTGTTTCGGGTGAACGCGGGCCGGCGACCCTGAGGCGCCTGGAGGCTTTCCTGTCCCAGCCGCACAAGCCGGATCTTTTGATCTGGCAGGTGGGCACCAATGATTATGTCTTTGGCGGACGGGCCGACAGGCTTTCGGATATTGTAATGGCCGGGTTGAAAATTGCGGATGCAGCGGGTGTTCCGGTCATTTTGATGAATCAGCAATATTATCCGCTGATCCTCAATGTGCCACGTTATGAAACCTTCGTGGCTGCGGTGAATGATGCGGCGCAGATGCAGGGTGTTTCGCTTCTGCCGCGCTATTCCATGATGAAAGCATGGTCTCGGCGCGACCCGACCGGCTTTGGGCAATTGCTCTCATGGGATCGCTTCCACATGAATGAGGCTGGCTATGCTTGTCTGGCGCAGTTGCTGTCCGCAACCATTCTGGAAGCCTTGCAGGGGAGTGGGACGAGCAAGAAGCCGGCGGGGCTCGCTATAAAACCCTCCGTATCAAGGGATTCATCATCGGCCTATCACGGCTTGTATTGAGTTGCTCTCGTGCTGGTGGCGGGGAGCCTCTTCGCGCGCGCAAAACGCACTTCACAACGAGAATATCTGAAATTCTGGAAATCACTTCTGAATGGTACAGGTGGGTGGGCTCGAACCACCGACCTCCGGTTCCACAGACCGGCGCTCTAACCAACTGAGCTACACCTGCACGCCTCGGGCTGTTGCCCTTGAAGTGAGCGCGAAAATTAGTCGGCCTTTTCCCGGATTGCAAGCACAGATCCGATCGCTCTCCACAGGCTTTGTGGTAAAGCGCGTTTATTTTTTTGTGGCGGAGCTGCGTCTTTGGTTTAACGCAACAATATCAAATGCTTGCGCGAAGTTCTGGGAGCATTGAAAAAAACGTGCGTACGTCCTGAAAACCAAAATCTGCGACATGTGAGGCATATGGTGCCTCTTTTTTCAAAAGACCTTCTGCCGATTCCGCACAAGATTCGTCTTTGAGGCATCCGGGCGCTTGATGGGAAAACGCTTCTTCAAGCACCTCTTCTCATTATGATATGTTATATCACTTTCTGCAAAATCCCGCATCGGGAAGGGGCGAGCCAGCGCTTCAATGGGGGCTGGTTCGGGGCCGGAGACTGAAACGTCGCCGGCACGTCTGTCCGAGGAGGCAGGTCAAACAGGAGGAGCTGGAATGGGTGACTGCAAGAAGCCGCAACATGCCAACCATGACCATACGCACGGGCCCGGTTGCGGCCATGTAGCGGTGCGCCATGGCGACCATGTGGATTATCTTCATGATGGTCATCTGCATCATCCCCACGGGGATCATGTGGATGAACATGTGATCGAGGTGAGCGAAACCAATCCGGATCGCTGCACCCCCGGCAATGTGGAAGGGCATGAGGCTGACCATACCCACGGGCCGGGTTGCGGCCATGAAGCCGTGCCGCATGGCGACCATGTGGATTATCTGGTGGAGGGTCGCCTGCATCATCCCCATGGCGATCACTGCGATGACCATGGCCCGCTTGATGTCGTGAAACCTGAGGTTTGAGCCTTGGACATTGCGCCTTGCATCAGCAGGTACGGATGAAGTGGGGTCGGTCCGGTGGGGCCGGCCCTTTTCCATGTGAAAATGGCCGCTCCGGCAGGAACGGCCATTCTCTGTGCTTATCTTTTCCGGGTCAGCCCTGCATTGAGGAGGGGGTCCGGTGGGCCATCACTCCGCCGCAGGCGGCTGGGTGACATCCGGCGCGGGCTGATAGATTTCGCTGCCGCTATCGCGGAACTTGCGCGCCATCTCAGCCATGCCTTCGGCAGCCGTATTATCGGCTTCCGCACGGGCAATATCACCCGCCTCGACCTTCAGCTCCTGCGAGATCTTCATGGAGCAGAATTTCGGCCCACACATGGAGCAGAAATGCGCCACCTTGGCGCCTTCGGCCGGAAGCGTCTCATCATGGAAACGCTCTGCGGTTTCCGGATCCAAAGAGATAGCGAACTGGTCGCGCCAGCGGAAGGTGAATCGGGCGCGGGAGAGCGCATCATCGCGGATGCGCGCCGCCGGGTGCCCCTTGGCCAGATCTGCCGCATGGGCAGCGATCTTGTAGGAGATCACGCCTGTCTTCACATCATCGCGGTCTGGCAGGCCCAGATGTTCCTTCGGGGTCACATAGCAGAGCATTGCCGTGCCAAACCAGCCAATCATCGCTGCGCCAATGGCGGAGGAGATGTGGTCATAGCCGGGGGAAATATCGGTGATGAGCGGGCCAAGCGTATAGAAGGGCGCTTCGTGGCAAACCTTGAGCTGCTTTTCCACATTCTCGCGGATGAGGTGCATCGGCACATGGCCGGGGCCCTCGATCATCACCTGGCAATCATGTTTCCAGGCGATTTCTGTCAGCTCGCCCAGCGTTTCCAGCTCGGCGAACTGGGCGGCGTCATTGGCATCGGCGATGGAGCCGGGGCGCAGGCCGTCGCCCAGCGAGAAGGAGATGTCATAGGCCGCGAGAATCTCGCACAGTTCCTCGAAATTCTCGTAGAGGAAGCTCTCCTTGTGGTGGGCGAGGCACCACTTGGCCATGATGGAGCCGCCGCGCGAGACGATGCCGGTTACCCGGTCCGCTGTCAGCGGCACGAAGGGCAGGCGCACGCCGGCATGGACAGTCATATAGTCCACGCCCTGTTCGGCCTGTTCGATCACCGTATCGCGGAAGACATCCCAGGTCAGGTCCTCGGCGATGCCGCCGACCTTCTCCAGCGCCTGATAGAGCGGCACAGTGCCGATCGGAACCGGCGAATTGCGGATAATCCATTCGCGGATGGTGTGAATGTTTTTGCCGGTGGACAGATCCATCACCGTATCGGCACCCCAGCGGGTGGCCCATACCAGCTTGTCCACTTCCTCGGCCACACCGGAGGTGACGGCGGAGTTGCCGATATTGGCGTTGATCTTCACCAGGAAGTTCCGGCCAATCGCCATCGGCTCGATTTCAGGATGGTTGATATTGGCGGGGATGATGGCGCGGCCGCGAGCCACTTCCTCACGCACGAATTCCGGGGTGATCTCGGTGGGGATCTGCGCGCCGAGCCCCATGGCCTTGTGGCGCGGGTGCGGGCCGCCATTGGCGAAGGCGAGATTCTCGCGCGCGGCCACATATTCCATTTCCGGCGTGATAATGCCGGCGCGGGCATAGGCCATCTGGGTGGGGCGCTTGCCGGGCTTGGCGCGCAGCGGCTTGCGGCCGGTGCGGTCAAACTGCGGCATGGCGGATTCCTGCCCGGCCTTCAGCCCGTTATCCTCCGGGCGAATGGCGCGCCCTTCAATATCTTCCACATCGCCACGGGCGAGAATCCATTCCGCGCGCAGGGCTGGCAGGCCCTTGGTCAGGTCGATGACGGCTTCCGGGTCAGTATAGGGGCCGGAGGTGTCATAGACACGCAACGGCTTTTCTGCCGGATCAGAAATGGCGATCTCGCGCATGGCGACGCGCACATCCGGCCGCCCCGCCTCAAGATAGATCTTGCGGGACTGGGGCAGGGGCCCGGTGGTGACTTTCAGGGATGAAGTGGAAGCTTCATCAAGCATGCGGTTCTCCATCAAGCTGGCGCGGGCGAGGGGTGCACGCGCGGGCGAAGTGAGAGCCGGGGTTCAAGCTGCAGGAGGCGGATGCGGATGCGCCTGTGGCATTGCCGCACGGGTTCCGATCCCTTCGCCGGTATGACCCGGATCAGGTTCGAAGGGTCAACGCGGTGCCGGAACCTTGCCGGTTCAGGCGATGCGAAATCTCAGCCCCATCACGGGGCCCCCCTTGGAACAGGAGGACTGTGGGCCACACAGGCAGCGAAAGTCAACGCTTCTCATGAAGCTGTGTCCGTGCGCCTTGTATCACAGGCCGGAAAAACCGGGCCGTGTGAAAAGCAGGCTTGGAAAATTTCTTCGGGAGGGGAATAAGAAGGGCAACACAGCCGCTGACATTCCAAAGCGAAGGCCCATTGCATGCAGCAATATCTTGATCTCATGCGCCGCATTTTCTCGGAAGGGGTTCGCAAGGACGACCGTACCGGAACGGGCACTCTTTCCGTATTTGGACATCAGATGCGGTTTGATCTGGAAAAGGGCTTTCCGCTTGTCACCACCAAGCGCCTGCATTTGCGGTCTATCGTGCATGAACTGCTGTGGTTCCTCGCTGGCGACACCAATGTGCGTTATTTGCAGGAACATGGCGTCAGCATCTGGGATGAGTGGGCGGATGCGGAAGGCGATCTGGGACCGGTCTATGGCCATCAGTGGCGCTCTTGGCCCTCGCCGGATGGCAGTGTGATCGACCAGATCTCTGATCTGGTGGAGCAGATCCGCACCAATCCCGACAGCCGCCGTCTGATCGTGACGGCCTGGAACCCCGGCGATGTGCCGAAAATGGCGTTGCCGCCCTGTCACTGCCTGTTCCAGTTCGCGGTGCTGGATGGAAAGCTCTCCTGCCAGCTTTACCAGCGTTCCGCCGATGTGTTTCTGGGGGTGCCTTTCAACATCGCCTCCTATGCCTTGCTCACCCATATGGTGGCGCAGGTGACAGGGCTGAGGGTGGGGGATTTCATCCACACCATGGGGGACGCCCATCTGTATGTGAACCATCTCGATCAGGCCCATGAGCAGCTGGAGCGCATGCCCCGCCATTTGCCCAGGCTACAACTGAACCCGCAGGTGAAGGATTTGTTCGCCTTCCGTTATGAGGATGTGAAGGTGGAGGATTATGATCCGTGGCCTGTTATCCGCGCGCCGGTTGCGGTGTAGGGTGTGGTTTCTGCACGCAAATGGTGCGGGCGCTTTCAGGCAACCGTGTTCTTGCCTTGAAAATGTGACAGGGTGAAACATCAACGCTCAGATGTCGGGGGAGATTTCGATGGCGGACGCAGGTAGCCTTCTAGGTCAGTTGCTTGGGGCGGCTCTTTCGAATGGCAGTGTCCGCAGGGGCGGGCAATCTGGCAATTCAGGCGGTTTGCAAGGGGCTCTGGGTGAAGTGCTAGGCCAGGTGCTCAGTGGTGGTGGGGTGAAAGGCTCCTCTACTGCGCAGCAGGGTGGTGCCGGCGGCATGCTGGGAGATATTCTCGGCCAGGTGCTGGGCGGTGGTGCGCCGCAGGGCGGTGCTCGGCCGCAGGGCAATGCGTCGGGTCTGCCGGGTGGGCTGGGTGACATACTCGGCCAGGTGCTTGGTGGGGGCAGCTCCTCTCAGGGCGGTGCGGCTTCCGGTGGTTTGCCGGGCGGCCTTGGCGATCTGCTGGGACAGGTCCTTGGGGGCGGCGCTGCACAGCAGGGCAGCACCTCCGCCTCGCGGGGCGGCAGCGGTGGCGGTCTTTCCGATATGGTGACGGATGCGCTGGGAAGCGGCGGCAGTGTGCCGGCCTCCGTGCCGTCTTCTTCCGGTTCCGCGCCCGTTCCTGCCCCGATGCCGCAGCAGGCTCCCTCCGGCAACACTTCCGGTGGCAAGGCCGCTGGCGGCAATGATCTGGTGAAATATGGCGGCCTTGCGGTGATCGGCATGCTGGCCTTCAATGCCTTCCGCAAATGGCAGGCCCAGCAGGGGGGGGGGGCTTCCCGCCTCATGGGTGATGTCGAGCCTTCCGACACCACCTTCGCACCTGAAAAAATGCCCGGTGGTCCTGAGGCATTCTCCGCTGTGCTGCTGAGCGCCATGACAGCCGCGGCGCAGGCGGATGGCGAGATTGATGCCGATGAGCTGAAGCACATCACTCAGGGGCTGGCCAAGGTGGGGGCCAGTACGGATGATCGTGAGGCGCTGATGCGTTATCTCACGACGCCCGTTAATCCGCAGACGCTGATTGACGCCGCCACAACGCCTCAGGCCGCTATGGAAATCTACGCCGTGTCCGCCATGTCCATTCGGGTGGATAGCGTGGCGGAACAACAATATCTGGCGGGTCTCGCTCAGGCGCTGAATATTGATGCGGGCCTCAAGGCCCAGATCGATCGCGATCTCAACGCGGCCTGATCTTCCCTGGTGACGCACAATAATATGTCCGGTCGTCCGCACGGCCGGGCATATTATCTTCAGGAAAAGGCGGAGCCTTAATCCTGCTGCCTGTCGATTGCACTCAGCAGATAGGGCAGGGCTTCTTCCGGCGCGCGGCGCGGCCATTCGGCCATCTGGTGACGGAAGAAAGTATTCTGGCGCTTGGAATAACGCCGCGTATCACCTTGCCCTTCCGCGATAGCGTCTTCCAGCGTGATCTCTCCAGCCAGATGACGTGTGAGGGCGGGGGCTCCATGGGCTTTCAGCACAGTTCTGCCCGTCGGCAGATTGCGGGCGGCCAGCGCGCGCACCTCTTCCAGCGCACCCGCCTCCAGCATATCGAGAAAGCGCGTATCAATGCGTTCGCACAGTAAGGTGCGGTCTACCTCCAGCACGAGGGGGACAATTTTTTCCGGTTGCAGGAAGGGGGGCTGAGTCTCGGCCTGCCATGCGCTCAGCGGGCGACCGGTAGCGGCCTTCACTTCCAGCGCGCGTAAAATCCGCTGTCGATCATTCGGGGCGATGCGGGCCGCACTTTGCGGATCGGCCTGTTGCAGGCGGTGGTGCAGGGTCTGGTTTGTTTCCTGCTCGGCGTCCGCGCGCAGAGCGGAGCGGATCTGTTCGGGCACCGGAGGGATTTCGGCAAGGCCCTGTGTCAGCGCGCGGAAATAAAGGCCGGTGCCACCAACCAGAATGGGCAATTGCCCGGTTCGCCAGCATTCCTGCATGGCTGCCTGAGCCTCTTCCGCCCAGCGCCCGACGGAATATTCCGCATCCGCATCCACATGGCCATAGAGGCGATGGGGCGCGCGGGCGAGGTCTGCGTCATTTGGACGCGCCGTCAATATGGCGAGATCGCCATAGACTTGCATGGAATCTGCATTAAGCACGACTCCGCCCCTGCGTTCGGCAAGCGCAAGGGCAAGCGCCGATTTACCGCTGGCGGTAGGGCCCGCGATAAGCACCGCCGATCTTTTCATGTCCTTAGGTTCCGGTATCGTCATGGCCTATGTTGCAACGCTGATTTCCAATCCTTCTGCCCCTGCAATCACGAATGAGGCAATCCACAATGCGCGCGCTGTGCTGCCCCGTGCGCAAGAACCTGTGGTTCTCCACCAGGATGTGGCAGTAGATATTCATTTCAAGCCCACCCTTGGGGCTGATACGCGCGCCATTGCGGAAACTGTGCGTCAGTCTTTGAATGGTGCGCCGGTGGATGTGGTTGTCCAGCTGGAGGCCGGCCGGCGCAAGCGCCTGTTTCTGGCGGATATGGATTCAACCATGATTGGCCAGGAATGTATTGATGAGCTGGCCGACAAGGCCGGGCTGAAGGCGCATGTTTCCGCCATCACTGAACGAGCCATGCGTGGCGAGATTGATTTCGAGCCGGCCTTGCGCGAGCGCGTGGCGCTTTTGAAGGGGCTCTCGGTGAATGTCGTGGCGGATGTGCTGAAGGAGCGCATTCACCTGACCCCCGGCGGCCGCGAGCTGGTGGCTACCATGCGCGCCAACGGGGCTTATGCGGCGTTGGTTTCCGGGGGGTTCACCCTGTTTACCAAAGTGGTCGCGGAATGGATCGGTTTTGATGAAAACCGCGCCAATACCCTGCTTGTGGAAGGTGAGATTCTCTCAGGCAAGGTGGCGGACCCGATTTTGGGCCGCGACGCCAAGTTTGCCACACTGGTGGAGCTGCGCGACCAGATGCATCTGGCACCCTCTGAAACGCTGGCCGTGGGGGACGGAGCGAACGATCTGTCCATGCTGGCCGAGGCTGGGCTGGGGGTTGCCTATCATGCTAAGCCCAAGGTTGCGGAAGCGGCCCATGCCCGCATTGACCATGGCGACTTGACTGCGTTGCTCTATATGCAGGGCTACACGGCTGAAGAGTTCCGTACGCCTGAAGAGGTGCATTGAACAAAAAAGCCCCCGCAATATCGCGGGGGCTTTATGTATGGCATGCAGCCGCTCCGTTGATGCGGGCTTTTATTCCAGCGGCAGGGTGATGAATTCCTGCTCTCCCTCTCCATCCGAAACCAGAAGCAGAATGGCGCGCTTGCCCTTTTGCTGGAGCTGGGCAATGCGCTGCTCTACATCATCCGGGGTTCTGGCCGGCTCGGGCCCGGCCTGCATGATGATGAGCCCCGGTACGAGCCCCTTTTCCGCAGCGGGCGAATTCTCATCCACATGGATGATGACCACCCCCTGAATGCTGCTCTGAATATTGAAGCGCTGGCGGAGTTCTTCCGTGATGGGGGAAAGCTCAAGGCCCAGCATTTTGCGGGGGGCTGTGGTCTTTTCCTTTGAAAGGGTGGCAGGCTTGGTTTCCGCCTCCTTCTCAACGGGCATGCGGGCGACCTGCAAGGACAGGGTCTGGGGCTTGCCTTTGCGGATAATTTCGATGCGGGCTGTCTTGCCCACCATGGTATCGGCCACGGTGCGGGTCAGATCTCGGACGGTCTTGATGAGCTTTCCATCGAAGGTGAGGATGACATCTCCAGCCTGTAGACCAGCCTTCGCCGCAGGGCCCTCCTTGTCCACCACGCCAATCAGGGCCCCCTGGGTGGAGGGCAGCTCCATCGCTTCGGCGATATCATCTGTCACCGGCTGAATGCGCACGCCAATCCAGCCGCGCCGCACTTCGTGGAATTGCTCAAGCTGTGCCAGTATGGGCTTGGCCGTGGCTGAGGGCACCGCAAAGCCAATGCCGATAGATCCTCCCGAAGGGGAGATGATGGCAGTGTTGATGCCCACCACCCTGCCTTCCATATCAAACAGCGGCCCGCCGGAATTGCCGCGATTGATGGCGGCGTCGGTCTGAATGAAATTGTCATAGGGCCCGGAATTGATATCCCGGTTGCGGGCGGAGACGACGCCGACCGTCAGCGTGCCGCCTAGGCCGAACGGGTTGCCAATGGCCATGACCCAGTCGCCTACGCGCAGTTGGTCTGAATCACCGAAGCTAACTGCGGTCAGCGGCTTTTCCGGCTTGACGCGGAGCAAGGCGAGGTCGGTCTTGGTGTCACGGCCGATCAATTCTGCCTTCAGCTTGGTGCCATCGCTGAAATTGGCGTAAATTTCATCCGCATCTGCGATGACATGGTTGTTGGTCACAATCAGCCCGGCCGGGTCAATGACAAAGCCGGAGCCGAGAGACGAGACCCGCCTCGGGCCACCGTCCTTTCCATCCTCCTTCCGGTGGCGGAAGAAATCCTCGAAGAAATCTTCAAAGGGTGAGCCGGGCGGCAGTTCCGGCACTGGCACACTGCGGGATGCGGCGACATTCTGCGCCGTGGAAATGTTTACAACCGCATCCATCACCTTTTCGGCGACATCGGCCACCGTGTCTGGCCCCTTGGTCGCTGCGGCCTGTGCCGGCTGCGGCATGAGCAGATGAGTGGCGAGCGGCGTCGCGCAGGCCAGCGCGAGGGCCATTGTGGAAAGCGGCGGCATCAGCTTGCGCATGGCGCTGTTGTGGCCGGAGCGCGAGAAGCGGAGTGCGGGCATGGTTGTCCTCGGAATGTCCACGACCATGGCGGGACACAGAATTTGAGCGCCCATTCTATCAGGTGGAAGCGGGCCGTTCTGCGGCTGATAGACGAAACCGGCGTGTCAGGCAGATATGAAAACGGCGGGGCGTGTTTTCACACGCTCCGCCGTTCTGATTTATCCATATTCCAGTGAGTTTAAGGCGCGGGCCCGGTGCCTCTTCCGACACCGGGTCGTGCGACCTCAGTTCGCCGCAGCCGGTTGCTTGGCGGCTGCGCCGAGGGGGTTCTGGAAGTAGTTGAAGAAGCTGGAATCCGGGCTGATGAGCAGCCGGGTATCGTCCGGCTTCATGCTGGCTTCATATGCCTGCATGGAACGATAGAAGGAGAAGAAGTCAGGGTCCTTGCCGAAGGCTGCGGCAAAGATGCGGTTGCGTTCAGCATCGCCCTGACCACGCACCTGCTCACCCTTGGAATTGGCTTCGGCCAGGATGATGGTGGCTTCTCTTTCGGCGCGCGCCCGCAGCCGCTGGGCGGCCTCGTTACCCTGCGCGCGGATTTCGGCGGCTTCCCGCTGACGTTCCGTCTGCATGCGCTGGAACACGGCCTGGCTATTGGCTTCCGGCAGATCCGCCCGGCGAATGCGCACATCCACCACGGTAATGCCGAAGCCGGCGGCCTCGCGGTTCACCTGCTCGGCGATGCGGTGCATCAGCTCTTCACGATTGTCGCGCACAACAGCGATGAAGGTGCTTTCGCCCAGCACCCGGCGCAGGGCCGAGTTGAGAACGGTCGCCAACCGGGAATTGGCCGCCTGCACGGTGCCAACCGCCTGATAGAAGCGCAGCGGATTGGTGATGCGGTAGCGCGCGAACGCATCCACCACCAACCGCTTCTGATCGGAGGCGATCACTTCCTGAGAGGGGTTTTCCAGATCAAGAATGCGATTGTCGAGATAGACAACGCTGTCAATGAAGGGGGCCTTCCAGTGCAGGCCCGGCTGGGTCACTGGCTCCAGAGGCTCACCAAACCGCAGGACCAGCGCTTGCTGGGTCTGGCTGACGATGAAGGCCGAGGAGTAGAGCACTACAAGCCCGACCGCGACGAGAATGGCGATGACGACGCCGAGAACCTGATGCCTCACTTCTGGCCTCCCTGGGTCTGGCCTGCATTCGCCGCCGGCTTGCCGCGCAGCATGTCATTCAGGGGCAGAACGGGCAGCACGCCACCACCTTCGCCTGAACGGCTGGTGCTGCTGCTATCCACGATCACCTTGTCGAGGCGGCCGAGCACCTGCTCCATGGTTTCGAGATACATGCGCTGGCGCGTTACATCCTTGGCGTTGCGATATTCCTCGTAGATCTGGAGGAAGCGATCAGCCTGGCCACGGGCTTCCACCACGGTGCGCTCGCGATAGGCCTGGGCCGCATTCTCGATGCGGGAGGCATTGCCGCGCGCTTCAGGCAGAATGCGGTTGGCGTAGGTCTGCGCTTCGTTCTGCGAACGTTCGGCATCGGCGCGGGCGGCCTGCACATCGCGGAAGGCGTCAATGACCTGATTTGGCGGGTCGACCTTCTGCAACTGCACCTGCGTGATGCTGACGCCGGCCTTGTAGCCATTCAGCGTGTTCTGCATCAGCTCCTGCACGGCATTTTCAATATTCTGCCGGGCGCCGGTGAGAATGGGCTGAATATCCGTGCGGCCGATCACCTCGCGCATGGCGCTTTCGGCCACGGCCTTGATGGTGCCCTGAGGATTCTGCACGTTGAACAGATATTCCTCGGCATTGGAGATGACCCAGAACACCGAGAAGTCCACATCAACGATATTTTCGTCGCCAGTCAGCATCAGGCTTTCAGCCGGCACGTCACGCATGGTGGTGCCGGTGCGGCCGTCTTCAGCGATGCGCATGCCGATATCGACGCGGTTGACGCGCGTGACCTTGGGGGTCAGCACCGTCTCGATGGGATAGGGCCAGTGATAATTAAGGCCCGGCTGGGTGATGCCCACAAATTTGCCGAAGCGCAGCACCACGCCCTGTTCATCCGGTTGCACCCGATAGAAGCCGGACATCAGCCAGCCCGCAACCACCAGAACAAGAACAAGAATGACACCCTTGAAGCCGAAAGAACCCGGCATGATGGTGCGCAACTGATCCTGGCTGCGGCGGATGATGTCTTCTATGTCAGGTGGCGTTGGCCCTGAGGAAGAGGGGCCATTGCCCCATGGGCCGCGAGGCCCATTGCCCCATGGGCCACCACTCTGATTTTTCCATGACATCCGTGTTTCTCCCCGGCGGCGCCCCTGGGCTACCGCATCACACCGTGTCTAGCCCGAGCACCGCCGAGGCGGACCACGCCGTGGCACCTCGGCCAGAAAGGCAGGCGCACCACATGGATCGCGGCAGATGATGAAACCATCGCCGGTTCAAAGGCGTCGAAATCCATCCCCTGCGACGGAGCCGCATGAGAGGGATGGTTATAGGGAACCACACGCTCGCTTTCAACGCGACGTGCGGCTCCGCTTCGCAAGCAGATAGGGTGGCTTTGCGGTTTACGCAACGGGAGGGAAGTATGCGATGGCCTGTTCCGGCATCTCCGTGCTGCGGATATTTTGTGCGGCGCTGCGATAGTGATCCAGCACAAAAAGGCGAATGGCGGAAGACAGGTTGCCCTGGCTACGTGCGGCATCAATGCTGGCCACAAGGTCGGAAAGCGTCAGCCGACGGCTGGCGGCAATTTCCTTCAACGCTTCCCAGAAGGCATCTTCCAGGCTCACGCTGGTTTTGTGCCCGGCAATGACAATGGACCGTTTAACCACGGGGCTTTTCATCTTCTTCCCTCCCGCTCAATGCATGGCCTTCAACAAGGCGACGCTGGCGCTCCGCCGCATCAGCAAGGGCCTTGCGTTCGGCTTTGGTCCGCCCGAATCGAATTCGGTTTTCCTCGGCCTGCACCTTTTCAGCCTTTCGGCTGCGCGCCTTGCGTTCACGGTGCAGATTGACGACGTCCCCCAATCGCCCCTCCAGACTTTTCAACTTTGCGAACCGAGAGGCGAGGCGCCTGTATGGGCGGGCCGCCTGCATCCCCCTCATTCTCGGAATCGGTTGCAAACGCCGATTTTTCCAGAGTTTTAAGAACAGAATACCTCTGTAAGAAAGGCGAGGATATGGCGGTTTGCCCCATGCCATGCAGCCTTAGAATACCACTTTGGAATAATTTCAGCTTTTTGCCACGCAATTTTTCCGCGTGCTTTCGCATTGCCTGTCACGCACGCTCTCCCCGCCCCGTGAGAAGATGTGCTATGAGCGCGCCGCCGCGCATCACGGTAAAGAAAGGGTTTAACCAATGACCACCCGTACCGAGACCGACACGTTCGGTCCTATTGAGGTTTCTGCGGATCGTTACTGGGGCGCTCAGGCGCAACGCTCGCTGGGCAATTTCAAAATCGGCTGGGAAAAGCAGCCGCTGCCGGTGGTGCGGGCGCTGGGCATTGTGAAGCGCGCTGCCGCCGAGACCAACCGGGATCTGGGTCGTCTCGATCCCCAGCTGGCCGACGCCATCGTGCAGGCCGCGCAGGAAGTGATCGACGGCAAGCTGGATGAGCATTTTCCGCTGGTGGTCTGGCAGACGGGTTCTGGCACCCAGTCCAACATGAATGCGAATGAGGTCATCTCGAATCGCGCCATCGAGATTCTGGGTGGGGAGAAGGGCTCCAAGAAGCCGGTTCACCCCAACGACCACGTGAACATGAGCCAGTCGTCCAACGACACCTATCCCACGGCCATGCATGTGGCGTGCTCAGAAGAGGTGGTGCATCGCCTGCTGCCGGCTCTGCACAAGCTGCATGATGCGCTGGCTGCCAAATCCAAGCAGTGGGAGCATGTCATCAAGATTGGCCGCACCCATACGCAGGATGCGACCCCGCTGACTCTTGGTCAGGAATTTTCCGGCTATGCCCAGCAGGTGGCCAATGGCATCAAGCGCATTGAAATGACGCTGCCGGGCCTGATGCAGCTGGCGCAGGGCGGAACCGCTGTGGGCACCGGCCTGAACGCCCCCATCGGCTTTGCCGAGAAGGTTGCGGAAAAGGTTGCAGCCATCACGGGGCTGCCTTTCACCACGGCGCCGAACAAGTTCGAGTCGCTGGCCGCGCATGACGCCATGGTGTTCAGCCATGGGGCCATCAACACGGTTGCAGCCTCGCTGTTCAAGATTGCGAACGACATTCGCTTCCTGGGTTCTGGCCCGCGCTCCGGCCTGGGCGAACTGTCCCTGCCGGAGAATGAGCCCGGCTCCTCCATCATGCCCGGCAAGGTGAACCCCACCCAGTGTGAGGCGATGACGCAGGTCTGCGCGCAGATCTTCGGCAACCATGCCACACTGACCTTCGCGGACAGTCAGGGCCATTTCGAGCTCAACGTCTACAACCCCGTCATGGCCTACAACTTCCTTCAGTCCGTGCGGCTGATGGCGGATGCGGCTGTGAGCTTCACCGATAATTGCGTGGTGGGCATCGAGGCGCGTGAGGACAACATCAAGGCCGCGCTGGAGCGCTCCCTGATGCTGGTGACGGCTCTGGCTCCGAAGATCGGCTATGACAACGCCGCCAAGATCGCCAAGACGGCCCACAAGAATGGCACCACCCTGCGTGAGGAAGCCGTGGGCGGTGGTTATGTGACGAATGAGGAATTCGACGCTGTTGTTCTCCCGGAGAAGATGATCTCTCCGGCCTGATCTTTCCGGAGGATGAATTGAAGGCGGCGCGTCTGTGTTCACAGATGCGCCGTTTTCTTTTGCGCTGCGGGGGAAATGTTGCTCTGCTCTCCCGCGTCGCCACAGATTGCGGAGAGGCGAATGGAACAGAATGTAAGCATTGATGACCTTCACCCCACCCAGCTGACGCTTGGAATGGCCGAAGTGCGCCGCCGTGCGCAGGCCATGAACAAGCTTGCGCCGGGAGATCTGAAGGCGCTGTTGCTGAACAAGGCCATTCCGCATGTGCTTGGCCCTGAGAGGCAGATTTACATGGTGGATCACCACCATCTGTGCCGCGCTCTGCTGGAAATCGGCCGGGAGAAGGTGATTCTCGGCGCGCAACTGGCGGATCTGTCTGCACTGAACCAGCAGGAATTCTGGCTTCAGATGGAAGCGCGGAATTTTTGCTGGCCGATCGACGTGAATGGCGACCGGCGGCCTTACTCCCGAATACCGGATCATGTCCGGGATCTGACGGATAATCCCTGGCGGACTCTGGCCCGCAGTGTGCGCGGGCAGGCCTATACGAATGAGGACACACCGTTTCAGGAATTCAAATGGGGCGATTATTATCGCTCCTTCATGAGCCGGCGCTTACTGGAGTGTGATGTTGCATTGGCGACAGAAATGGCCGTGAAACTTTCACAGATTGATGAGGCGCAGGATCTGCCGGGCTATATTGCCAAGGTTTGAGATGGCGCATTTTGAACGCAAAGCCGGCCCGGAATGCCGGAATCTGAATGCAGAGGATATCATGACAGCAATGGTTTCTGGGCTTGGGCGGCTGAAAGCGCCGCTATTCCTCGTCTTTCTTTCGATTCTGCTGGCAGGCTGTGGCATCAATGCCATTCCCACTGCGGAAGAGCAGGCCAAAGCCTCCTGGAGTGAGGTGATGAACCAGTATCAGCGCCGCTCGGATCTCATCCCCAATCTGGTTGAGACGGTGAAGGGCTACGCTTCGCATGAGCGCGAAGTGCTAAATGAGGTGACGCAGGCCCGTGCTCAGGCTACGGCCGTGCGTGTGGATGCCACAACCATCACGGACCCGGCGCAATTCCGTCAGTTCCAGGAGGCGCAGGCCCGGCTTTCGGGGGCATTGGGCCGGCTTCTGGCCATTTCAGAAGCCTATCCTGACCTGAAGGCCAACCAGAACTTCCTGGCCCTGCAATCGCAGATCGAGGGGACAGAGAACCGCATTGCGGTGGCGCGGCGCGATTATATCGAGGCCGTGCGTGTTTATAACACCGAACTGAAGACCTTCCCCGGCCGTATCTGGGCGATGACGCTTTACAGCTCTTACAAGCCCATGGAGACCTTCGCCATTTCTCAGGAACAAATGAAGCTGCCTCAGGTGAAATTCAACTGAGGCAGGGTGCCAGCATGCGGGAGGCTGTGGCCCGGCTTTGTTCGGGGCGCAGCCTTCAAAGCTGAAAGACAGAGTAATGGCAGGGGCTCTCTGGGGCCTGCCAGTGGGGAGGGGCGGCGAGGACCATGGCAGGCTGCAAGAGGTATGAGCAGGATATGAGGAGACTATCCCCGGCCCATTCCCCCAACGGGTATGGGGCGCTTGTTCCTGCCCTGATCCGACAGGCCGGCATGGCCATGATGTTGCTCTGGCTTGTTCTGGCTTTGCCCGCCCTGGCTCAAACCGGGCCTTCCTACCCGGAATTGACAGGCCATGTGGTGGATGAAGCGCAGATTTTGAGCCCGGAAATACGCACCAGTCTGGAAGCGGAACTGGTGGCGCAGGAGGAAAAGACCTCGGATCAGCTCGTGGTGGCCACCGTCTCTTCGCTGGATGGGCTGCCGATCGAGGATTATGCCAACGGTCTTTTCCGGTCCTGGAAGCTGGGGCAGGAGAAGGAAAATAATGGCCTGCTGCTGCTGGTCGCCCCCAATGAACGCAAGGTGAGAATTGAAGTGGGCTACGGCCTTGAGGGCATTCTTACGGATGCCATGGCCAGCACTATCATTCGCAATGTCATCATTCCGGAGTTCAAGGACGGGGATATGTCTGAGGGGACCCGCAAGGGAGCCGAGGCCATTCTTGAACTGCTGAACCTCGACCCGGAAGAAGCGCAGGCCCGGCTACGTGCGCTTGAGCAGCAAAATGAGGGGATGACGGATGAAGACTGGACCGATCTCATCATTTTCATCGTGTTCGTTGTGTTCTGCCTTTTCGTGATCTGGCGTACCGGTGGCGGAAACGGAGGGCAGGGCGGCCGGCGCCGGCGCTCCAACGACGATGATGGGGTTTTCATCTCGACCTGGGATTGGGGTGGTTCTTCCGGCGGTGGCAGCAGCTGGGGTGGTGGTGGTGGCTCCTCTGGCGGTGGTGGTGCTTCCGGCGACTGGTAGGTGCAGCCACAACCGTTTGGGTGCGCTTCCATGGGACAGCGTTCGGGAGAACTGTACCGCAGCATTTACCTTAATGGGCGGTTAATGCGTCGCGGTTGGATTTTTCCGCAGGCCCCGTCTTGATTCTTTTCAGGATTCAGTGAGACCTAGACTCGTTGCCGGCGTTCATTTCGGCAGGGCCTCCGCTTAGCTTCGGAGAGCAGGTGCTCCATGTTCCGTGTGCTCTGGAATGATGATGGGCCTTGCGCATTGGAGATGCGAGCTATGACTTCTGTCGGGACTACCTCGCCGGATATGGGGGGAGGGGAACTCGGCTTGGCACCGGAAAATCTGAATCGCATTGCCACGGCCATTTCAGAGGCGGAGGAGAAGACCGCGGCTGAAATAAGGGTTGTGATTTCAAAAGCCCCTATTGTTCAGCACTCATTCTTTCCACTCATGTGGGCGGGGTTTGTCGCGCTTGTTCTGCCATGGGGCGCGTTGCTGTTCTGGTCCTTTTCGGCGCTGGCCATTCTGGAAGTGCAGGCCATTATCTTCATGGTGCTGGCCGGTATTCTGCTGTTGCCGCGCTTTTCAGACAAGGTTGTGCCGCGGCTGGCTCTGAAAGCCGCCGTGCGTTCCTCAGCCATTGAGAAGTTTCTGTCATACGGCATGGTTGAAACGGCCGGTCGCACCGGAGTGCTCATCTTTGTCGCCGCGCATGAACATATGGTGGAAGTTGTGGCGGATGAGGGCGTGCATAATCGCCTTGGTGCAACAGCCTGGGCGGAGATCTGTGCTCTTATTGCGCGCCAGGCGCGGCATGGCCATCTGGCGGATGGACTTGTCGCCGGCGTTGAACGCGCAGGGGATATGTTGTCGCAAGTGGTGCCTCGTCAGCCCGGTGACACAAACGAGATAGAAAATCGCGTTATCATTCTGTGATTACCCGCTCTTGAGGAGGCAGAGCGTCTCCGGGCCTGTGGGTCGGGGGAAGACAGGGCAGCGGCAAATGGGCCCCTTGCCGCCCGTGTCTTTTTCATCACCGTCCCGCTCATGGCTTTCCAAGAGCGATATGGCCGCTTAGATTGCGCGGCCGAGCCTCAGGGGCTCACTCTAGGCAAAGGGCATATTCATATGAGCAAACCCGCCGTTCGCGTCGCTGTCACGGGTGCCGCTGGTCAGATCTGTTATTCGCTTCTTTTCCGCATCGCCAATGGCGATATGTACGGGAAGGATCAGCCGGTCATTCTGCAGCTGCTGGATCTGCCGCAGGCGCAGGGTGCTGTCGGCGGCGTGGTGATGGAACTTGAGGATTGCGCGTTCCCGAATCTGGCCGATGTTGTCATCACCGATGACGCCAAGGTGGCTTTCCGGGATGTGGACGCCGCGATTCTCGTGGGGGCGCGTCCGCGCTCCAAGGGCATGGAGCGCGCTGACCTGCTCTCCGCCAATGCCGAGATCTTCAAGGTGCAGGGCCGTGCCCTGAACGAAGCCGCCAAGCGCGATGTGAAGGTTCTGGTGGTTGGCAACCCGGCCAACACCAATGCCTACATCACCGCCAAGTCCGCTCCGGATCTGCCGGCCCGCAACATCACCGCCATGCTGCGCCTCGACCATAATCGCGCTCTGTCGCAGTTCGCGAAGAAGGCCGGTGTGCTGAGCCAGGATATCGAGAAGCTGGCCGTGTGGGGCAACCACTCCCCCACCATGTATGCCGACTATCGCTTCGCCACCGTGAACGGCAAGTCTCTGCCCGAGCTCGTCGGTGACGAATCCTGGTATCGCGATACGCTGATTCCGACCGTTGGCAAGCGTGGCGCCGCCATCATCGAGGCGCGCGGCCTGTCTTCCGCAGCTTCTGCGGCCAATGCGGCTGTGGACCACATGCATGACTGGATCCATGGCACCAATGGTGGCTGGGTCTCCATGGGTGTGGCCTCTGATGGTTCCTATGGCGTTCCTGAAGGCATCGTGTTCGGCGTGCCGGCCGTCTGCGAAGGCGGTGATTACAAGGTCGTCAAGGACCTGCCGATGGATGATTTCTCCAAGACCAAGTTTGACGCGACTCTCAAGGAGCTGCTTGAGGAGCGTGATGGTGTGGCCCATCTTCTGGGCTGAGCCTGATTCTTTTTGGCTTTGTGAAGCGCGGCGTTTCAACGCCGCGCTTTTCTTTTGAAAATGAGTTAACGGAAAATAAGGCGGCTAAATCCTAATGAAGTCGCCAAAATAGCTTGGTCTAGCGCGTTTTGTTGCTCTGAAGCCGCGCCAGCGCTTGACTTGAAGCGACTCTACGGGTAGAAGCAGCCCACTTTCGCGGCAGACAGTCGATGCCGGTTCGGACGCAAAAAGTGGAAATGCCTGAAATATTCGGCTCTTCCCGCATCCGAGGCTCCGACGCTGCCAGAAACAGCACTGCGATAATTCAGGTGCATGATCGCGTTTCCGGTCCTCTTCGAGGGCTTTGTGATGTGATCCTCTGTCGCGACTGGCGTGTCCGGCCTTTTAAGGAGCGGGCGACGCCGTTTCTGACGTGGTGCGGCCAGAATCATCTGGTCGAATAGAATTCACAGGCCCTTGGGGCCAATCGTGGCGGCCCGTCCGGGTCGTCGAAATGAAGAATGCGGCTTCGGCCGCAGATCAGGACGAGGCGAAGGCGTACATGCCGACGATCAACCAGCTGATCCGTAAGCCGCGGGAGGCGCAGAAGGCGCGGGAGAAGGCGCCTGCGCTCCAGGCTAGCCCCCAGAAGCGCGGTGTCTGCACACGCGTTTACACCACGACCCCGAAGAAGCCGAACTCGGCTCTGCGTAAGGTCGCCAAGGTGCGGCTGACCAACAGCTACGAAGTGATCGGTTATATCCCGGGTGAGGGGCATAACCTTCAGGAGCACTCCGTGGTCATGATCCGCGGCGGTCGTGTGAAGGACCTTCCGGGTGTGCGTTATCACATTCTGCGCGGCGTCCTTGATACCCAGGGTGTCAAGAACCGTAAGCAGCGCCGTTCGAAGTATGGCGCCAAGCGGCCCAAGTGATCGGCTGAAGTGAGGAATTGAAAGATGTCCCGTCGCCATAAGGCCGAGCGCCGCGAGGTTATCCCGGATCCGAAGTACGGCTCCAGCACTCTTTCCCGCTTCATGAATTCCGTGATGCGTGATGGGAAGAAGTCGACTGCCGAGCGTATTGTGTATGGCGCTCTCGACGTTGTCGAAGAGAAGGCCAAGCACGATCCGGTTGAAGTGTTCATTCAGGCGCTTGAGAATGTGGCTCCGGCGGTGGAAGTTCGCTCCCGCCGCGTGGGTGGTGCCACCTATCAGGTGCCGGTGGAAGTTCGCAATGAGCGTCGTCAGACGCTGGCCATTCGCTGGCTCATTGCTTCCGCCCGTGCCCGCAACGAGAAGACCATGGTGGAGCGTCTCTCTGCCGAGCTGCTCGATGCGGCCAACAATCGCGGCGCAGCCGTGAAGAAGCGCGAGGATACGCACCGTATGGCTGAAGCCAACCGTGCCTTCTCGCATTACCGCTGGTGATCGGAACCGAGGACTGAGCCATGCCGCGCAGCCACGCGATCGAGGACTACCGTAATTTCGGCATCATGGCGCACATTGATGCTGGCAAAACCACGACCACCGAGCGGATCCTCTTCTATACGGGCAGGAACCACAAGATCGGTGAAACCCATGATGGCTCTGCCACCATGGACTGGATGAGTCAGGAGCAGGAGCGCGGCATTACCATTACGTCTGCCGCGACGACAGCTTTCTGGCGGGGCAAGCGCCTCAACATCATCGACACTCCCGGCCACGTGGACTTCACGATTGAAGTTGAGCGTTCGCTGCGTGTTCTTGATGGCGCGATCTGCGTGCTTGACGGCAATCAGGGCGTTGAGCCTCAGACCGAGACCGTGTGGCGCCAGGCCGACAAGTATGACGTGCCGCGTATCGTGTTCGTCAACAAGATGGACAAGATTGGCGCCGACTTCTTCCGTTGCGTGGACATGATCGTTGATCGTGTGGCTGGCAACCCGGTCTGCTGTCAGATTCCGATCGGTGCGGAAAGCAATTTCCGTGGTGTGGTGGACCTCATCACCATGAAGGGTCTCGTCTGGGACGAAGACGCTTCTGGTATGAAGTTCTCCGAGATCGAGATCCCGGCCGACCTTCAGGAGAAGGCTGTCGAGTATCGTAACAAGCTGATCGAAGCTGCGGTCGAGCTTGATGATGATGCGATGACGGCTTACCTGGAAGGTCAGGAGCCGAGCGAAGATGAGCTGCGGGTTCTGATCCGCAAGGCTGTGATCTCGCGCGCCTTCAACCCGGTCTTCTGCGGTTCTGCGTTCAAGAATCGTGGCGTGCAGCCGCTTCTTGATGCGGTTGTCGATTATCTGCCTTCCCCGGTGGATCGTGGTTCCATTCATGGGACTGATCCGCGCACGGAAGCGGAATCCGAGCGTAAGCCTTGCGATGAAGAGCCGCTCTCGGTTCTGGCGTTCAAGATCATGGATGACCCCTTCGTTGGGACCATCACTTTCTGTCGCGTCTATTCGGGTGTTCTGGAGGCGGGTTCGACCGTTGCCAATTCCACCCGTGAGAAGCGCGAGCGTGTTGGCCGCATGCTGCTCATGCATGCCAACAACCGTGAGGACATCAAGGAAGCCCACGCTGGCGATATCGTCGCCCTTGCTGGTCTGAAAGATGTGCGCACTGGTGATACGCTGTGCGATACGGCCAAGCCGATCATTCTCGAGAATATGGAGTTCCCTGAACCCGTTATCGAGATTGCGATTGAGCCGAAGTCCAAGGCTGACCAGGAAAAGCTCGGTATCGCTCTCTCCAAGCTGGCAGCGGAAGATCCGTCTTTCCGTGTGTCTACCGACACCGAGAGCGGTCAGACCATCCTGAAGGGGATGGGCGAGCTGCATCTCGATATTAAGGTCGACATTCTGCGGCGGACCTACAAGGTCGACGCGAATGTGGGTGCGCCTCAGGTGGCTTATCGTGAGACTCTCACGAAGAAGACCGAGGTGGATTACACCCATAAGAAGCAGACTGGCGGTACGGGTCAGTTCGCTCGCGTCAAGTTCATTGTCGAGCCGAATGAGGCTGGCAAGGGCTTTGAGTTTGAGAGCGTGATCGTTGGTGGTGCGGTTCCGAAGGAATACATCCCCGGCGTTCAGAAGGGCCTTGAAAGCGTGCTTGGTGCGGGCGTTATCGCCGGCTTCCCGGTCGTGGATCTGAAGGTTCAGCTCATCGACGGCGCTTTCCATGAAGTTGACTCGTCGGCTCTGGCCTTCGAAATCGCTTCGCGCGCCGCTCTTCGTGAAGCTCTGCAGACGGGCGCTTCCGTTCTGCTTGAGCCGGTCATGAAGGTCGAGGTCGTGACGCCTGAAGAGTACACTGGCTCGGTTATTGGCGATCTGAATTCTCGCCGTGGCCAGATTCAGGGGCAGGACATGCGCGGTAACGCGAATGTCGTGAATGCAATGGTGCCGCTGGCCAACATGTTTGGCTATGTGAACACTCTGCGTTCCTTCAGTCAGGGTCGTGCGACCTTTACCATGCAGTTCGACCACTATGAGCAGGTGCCGTCGAACGTGGCTCAGGAGATCCAGTCCAAATACGCCTGAGCGTCGGACTGAATTTCCAATTCACCCTTAGAGATCCGCCAGAGAGACCCAACGGAGTGTCCCATGGCCAAAGAGAAGTTTAACCGTTCGAAGCCGCACTGCAATATCGGCACCATTGGTCACGTTGACCATGGCAAGACGTCGCTGACGGCTGCGATCACGAAGGTTCTTGCTGAAGCTGGCGGTGCGTCCTTCACGGCCTATGATCAGATTGACAAGGCCCCTGAAGAGAAGGCTCGTGGCATCACGATTTCCACGTCTCACGTGGAATATGAGACGCAGAACCGCCACTATGCGCACGTCGACTGCCCCGGCCACGCCGACTATGTGAAGAACATGATCACCGGCGCGGCGCAGATGGATGGCGCGATTCTGGTCGTGTCCGCCGCTGACGGCCCGATGCCGCAGACCCGTGAGCACAT
>NZ_JBQWAS010000014.1:0-29406 GCF_052492075.1 Haloleucobacter albus | reverse complement strand
CGCGCCGGATCACACCAGCATCGACATCGGGTTTTCGATATAGCCCTTGAAGGCCGCCAGAAGTTCCGCACCCAGAGCGCCGTCCATCACCCGGTGGTCACAGGTCATGGTCACGGTCATCTGGGTCGCCACCTTCATCTCGCCACCGCGCACCACCACGCGCTCCTCGGAAGCGCCGATGGCGAAGATGGAGGACTGCGGCGCATTGATGATGGCCGTGAAGTTACGAATACCCATCATGCCGAGATTGGAGACAGAGGATGTGCCGCCGGAATACTCCTCCGGCTTCAGTTTCTTGTTACGCGCGCGCTTCGCCATATCCTTCATCTCGTTGGAGATGGCGGAAAGGGTCTTCTGCTCGGCCTTCTTCACCACGGGGGCGTAAAGGCCGCCATCAATGGCCACGGCAACGCCGACATCCGAATGCTTCATGCGCAGAATGCGATCTTCCGCCCACACGGCATTACAAGCCGGAACCTGCTGAAGCGCCAGCGCCAACGCCTTGATGATGAAATCATTCACCGAGACGCGATAGGCCGCCTTGCCATCCTGATCCTTCGGGGCCTTGCCATTCACCTGCTCTCGCAGGGCCAGCAGGCCATCCAGCGTGCAATCCACCGTCAGGAAGAAGGTCGGTGTCACCTGCTCGCTTTCCACCAGACGGCGCGCAATGGTCTTGCGCATGCCATCCAGCTGCACCTCCTCATAGGTGCCTTCCTCGTAAAGCGCCTTGACCTGTTCAACACCAGGTGCGGTTGCAAGCGCGGTCTTCGGCGCATCCTTGGCAGCGATAGCCGGGGCTGGTGCTGCGGAAGCCGCAGCCGGCCTTGCCCCCGGCTGTGCGGCGTTCACATCCCGCGCCACGATCCGCCCGCGCGGACCCGAGCCGGAGATGGCCGCCAGATCAATGCCCTTCTCCTTCGCCAGACGACGTGCAAGGGGAGAGGCGAAAATGCGGGTGCCGGGTGCCGCTGCGGACACAACCGGCGCAGGTGCAACCACCGAAGTCGTTTCAGCCGCTGGAGACGGAGAGGCCGCAGGCGCTGCAACGGGGGCGGCAGAGCCCCCCTGCCCGGCAGTGGCCGCAACGTCCTTCACGTCCTCACCTTCCGTGGCGAGCACGGCGATGAGCTGGTTCACCGGCACATCCTGCGTGCCTTCCGGCACGAGGATCTTGGCCAGAATGCCCTCATCCACCGCCTCCACTTCCATGGTGGCCTTGTCGGTCTCAATCTCGGCGATCACGTCGCCGGATTTGACCTCCTCACCTTCCTGCTTCACCCATTTGGCGAGATTGCCCTTCTCCATGGTGGGAGACAGGGCCGGCATCAGAATATCGACAGGCATGGGCCGCCTCCTCAGCGATAGGTCACGGCATGGACGGCTTCGATCACTTCAGCGACCGAAGGCAGAGCCAGCTTTTCGAGATTTGCTGCATAAGGCATGGGCACATCCTTGCCGGTAATGCGCAGCACCGGGGCGTCGAGATAATCGAAAGCCTTTTCCATAAGCTGGGCGGCAATTTCAGCACCGATGCCGGATTGCGGCCAGCCCTCTTCCACCGTCACGCAACGGCCCGTCTTCTGAACCGAGGCGACGATGGTCTCCACATCCATCGGGCGGATGGTGCGCAGGTCAATCACTTCGGCCTCAATGCCCTGCTTGGCCAGCTCGTCAGCAGCCTTCAGGGCATAGGTCATGCCTATGGAGAAGGAAACGAGCGTCACATCCTTACCGGGGCGCGCAATACGTGCCTTGCCGATAGGCAGCACGAAATCATCCAGCTTCGGCACCTCGAAGCTGTGGCCATAGAGAATTTCATTCTCAAGGAAAATGACCGGATTCGGATCACGAATGGCCGCCTTGAGCAAGCCCTTGGCATCCGCCGCAGAATAAGGCGCGATAACCTTCAGGCCGGGCACATTGCTGTACCAGGCAGAATAATCCTGGCTGTGCTGGGCGGCCACGCGGGCGGCGGCACCGTTCGGGCCGCGGAACACAATGGAACACCCCACCTGCCCGCCAGACATATAATGCGTCTTGGCCGCCGAATTGATGATATGGTCGATGGCCTGCATCGCGAAGTTGAAGGTCATGAACTCCACGATGGGCTTCAGCCCCGCCATGGCGGCACCCACGCCGAGACCGGCAAAGCCATGCTCAGTAATGGGCGTATCCACCACACGCTTGTCGCCGAACTCCTGAAGCAGACCCTGGGTGATCTTGTAAGCACCCTGATATTCCGCCACCTCTTCACCCATCACGAAGACATCGCCATCCGCGCGCATCTCTTCGGCCATGGCATCGCGCAAGGCTTCACGCACGGTCTGGGTGACATATTCCGTGCCAGCGGGTACTTCAGGATCTGCATGGGCCACGGCCATGGGTTCGGCCGGTGTGGTCGCAACAGCCGGAGCAGCGGGCACTTCCGCAGAAGAAGCCACCGGCGCCACAGGAGCCGCAGGCACCGGGCCCGCGGCTACGGCGGCAACATCCTCACCCTCGGTGGCGATGATGGCGATAGGCGTATTCACCGCCACATCCTGCGTGCCTTCCGCTACGAGGATCTTGGCGAGGGTGCCTTCATCCACCGCCTCCACTTCCATGGTGGCCTTGTCGGTTTCGATTTCGGCGATCACATCGCCGGGCGCAACGCTGTCGCCCTCCTGTTTCACCCATTTGGTGAGATTGCCCTTCTCCATGGTGGGAGACAGGGCCGGCATGAGGATATCAATGGCCATGGCAGTCAGCTCTTGCTCGGCGACGAGAGGAGGAAGCCGGGCGTGTTATCCCTGCCTCCGCAACAGTTCGCGCCATGATGGGATCATTCGCGACATCACCCGCCGCGACATTCGGGAGAGAAGTGGCATCGTGCATTCCGCCGGCCACTGCGCAGACCGCATCTGCCGGAAAGGAGAAGAAGGACGCCACCATGACACGCCTCAGCGCAGAATATCGGTGTACAGC
This sequence comes from Haloleucobacter albus, assembly GCF_052492075.1. Lineage (NCBI taxonomy): Bacteria > Pseudomonadati > Pseudomonadota > Alphaproteobacteria > Hyphomicrobiales > Xanthobacteraceae > Haloleucobacter > Haloleucobacter albus. The sequence continues at coordinate 26,439 of NZ_JBQWAS010000014.1, read as the reverse complement.
TCGGAGGGTTCCGGCTCAGGATCGTTGCTGGCGAAATCGGCCGCCGCCGCCACGATCTGGCGAACCTCCGCATCAATCTTCTTCAGCTCTTCCTCAGTGGCCTGATGCGCCTCAAGCAAACGCACCCGCACCTGTTCGATGGGGTCATGCTCGGTGCGCATCTTCTGCACTTCTTCCTTCGAGCGATATTTAGCCGGATCAGACATGGAGTGGCCGCGATAGCGGTAGGTCTGCATTTCCAGAATGTAAGGGCCATTGCCTTCACGGGCGAAGGCCAGCGCGCGTTCCGCCGCAGCCTTTACCGCACGCACATCCATGCCATCCACCTGTTCACCGGGGATGTTGAAGGATACGCCGCGCTTGGAAAAATCCTGCTGGGCAGAAGAACGGGTCACCGAGGTACCCATGGCATATTTGTTGTTTTCGATGACATAGACGACAGGCAGCTTCCACAGCTCGGCCATGTTGAAGCTTTCGTAGACCTGCCCCTGATTGGCTGCGCCATCACCGAAATAGGTGACAGAAACCTTGCCATTCTCGCGGTAACGATCCGCGAAGGCGAGGCCCGTGCCCAGAGAAACCTGAGCACCTACAATGCCATGACCTCCAAAGAACTGCTTCTCAATGCTGAACATATGCATCGAGCCGCCCTTGCCCTTGGAATAACCACCACGGCGGCCCGTCAGTTCAGCCATCACGCCATTGGCGTCCATACCGACAGAGAGCATGTGGCCATGGTCACGATAGCCGGTAATCACCTGATCGCCGTCTTCCATGGCCATCTGCATGCCCACCACCACGGCTTCCTGGCCGATATAAAGGTGGCAAAAACCGCCAATCAGGCCCATGCCATACATCTGGCCGGCCTTTTCCTCAAAACGGCGGATCAGCAACATCTCCCGATAGGCGGAGAGATCTTCCTCTTTCGTAAAGGTTGCAGGCTCTGCGGAAGCAGCGGCGGAGCGGGCGGTGGTTTTTCTGGTGGCCATCGGCATCCTCGGGAAGCGCTGGAGTTGTTTTTTTCTACCGCAGCTTCCGAAGGCTTCAAAGCCTCAAATGCAAATGTTGCGCCGCAACATCTTGCAAACGCTTGATTCCGAAGAAATGAACTTAATTTCAGTTCATGTGCATGATGAACTGAAATTAAGTTCAATTGCTGCGGAGCAGCACAAGATCATTGGGGTGAACGAAGTTCAATTGACGCCGCCCCTGCTCATCCAGCATGTCTGGATCGAGTCGCCGCGCATCCAGCAGAGAGACCTTGTGCTCCAGCTTGCTGCGCTGAGCGCGCAGATCTGCCAGCTCACTCTCAAGCCGGCTTAATTCCTGCTCATAGCTGCGCTTGGCCATCAGCCCATGGTCACCCGTATAGGCGTGATAGGCAAAATAACCGATGAGCGCTGCGGCCCCGAGATGAAGGGCGAGCGTGACGAGAAAGGAGCGGAGGCGAGAGCGGCTTTGCATGAAGCCAGATTAGCTCAATTCAGTTTCTGCCCTGTTAAGGCTCGCTCCCTTTTCAGGAGCATGCCTTAATGACGACTGCAAAGACAAAGGAAGCGAACGCCCGCCCTCAGATCCCACATTTCGAAATGATGCCCTCGCACCTTGTTTGCATTTTTGCATACGAAAAATGCGAATTCCCGCATGGCATTTTTCCCTGCTGCACGGCACAACAAGAACACAACATTGAGCCACACCCGTTGCTCGCTCGCTTCAATCAGGCCCTGTTTTCATAAGTTCAGGAGAAGGCCCATGTCCGAACCCGTCGTCGCCATCGTCTATCATTCCGGTTATGGCCATACCAAGGTGCAGGCCGAAGCCGTTCTCTCCGGCATCCACGAAGTCAGTGCCATTGAGGGGCTGCTCATTCAGGTAGAGCACGTGGATGAACACTGGGACGAGCTGGATAATGCAGCCGCCATCATCTTTGGCTCACCTGTCTATATGGGCAATGTGTCCGCAGCCTTTCAGGCTTTCGCGGAGAAGAGCTCCAAGCGATGGTTTGAATCCAAGTGGAAGGACAAGCTGGCTGCCGGCTTTGTCAATTCCGGTAGCCAGAATGGCGACAAATCCCAAGCGATCAATGCTCTCTTCACGCTGGCCCAGCAGCATGGCATGATCTGGGTTGGTCTGGGCCACCTGCCGGGCAACAATTCCTCAACCGGCTCCATCAATGACATCAACCGCCTTGGCGGCTTCTCAGGTGCCTTCGCCCAGTCCAATGTGGACCAGGGCTCGGAAGTCGTTCCGCCAGAGGCTGACCGTCGCACAGCGGCACTCCTCGGCAAGCGTGTCGCTGAGGCGGCCTTACGCTGGACCCGCGGCGCCTGACAACGCCCTCGGTAGCACCAGCTTCCGCATCGCCAGGAACATAAAAGGCGCGCCCACCTGGCGGTGAGCGCGCCTTTTCATCCCATCCTGAATGGCGGGGCGGATCAGGAGAATTTATTCGTCCGCGGGAAGCCCTTAGGCGGCATCCGCCCTGCGGAGGCCCTCTCGCCCTGCCACTCCAGCAATTCATTCACAGTCCAGGTGCGCCCGGAACTGTCTTCCCATGTCAGCCCATCCGCCAGATTGAACAGCTTGATATCCGCCAAGCCGCCATCGCGATAACGCTGCAAACGCACACCACGACCTCGCGTCATTTCCGGCACCTGCGAAAGCGGGAAGAGCAACAGCTTCCGGTTCTCACCAATCACCGCAACCGTATCGCCTTCGACAACTCGCACGACTTGCGCCGTATCCGGTGCATCAACCACCAGCACTTGTTTGCCCTTGCGGGTATTGGCGACACAATCATCCTCATTCACCACAAAGCCACGGCCCTGTGAGGAAACAACCAGCAGCTTGCGACCCGGCTGATGCGGGAAAACGGATACAATCTCCGTCTCCTGATCCAGATCAATCATCATGCGCAGCGGCTCGCCATGCCCGCGCCCCCCAGGCAGCTTCGCAGCTTCGGTTGTAAAGAAGCGGCCATTGGAGGCACACAGCATCAGCTTTGAGGTGGTCTCTGCGAAAAAGGCGTGGCCCAGTCCATCGTCCGTCTTGAACTGAAGATTGCCCAGATCCTGCACATGCCCCTTCAGCGCGCGAATCCAGCCCTTTTGTGACACCACCACTGTGATGGGCTCACGCTCCACCAGGGCTTCCGTGAATGCCTCCTCGGCCAGCTCCGGCGCTGCGGCGAAGGTGGTACGGCGACGGCCGATTTCAGTTTCCGGGCCATAGGTTTTGCGGGTTTCACGAATTTGCTTCGCAATTGCCTTCCACTGCGCGCCTTCAGACGCCACCAGCTTGTTAAGCGCATCCTGCTCTTTCGTCAGGGCATCATGCTCCCGGCGAATTTCCATCTCTTCCAGCTTGCGCAGAGAGCGCAGACGCATGTTCAAAATGGCTTCGGCCTGCACATCCGTCAGGCCAAAGGTGCGCATCAACTCGGCCTTTGGCTCATCCTCCTCACGGATGATGCGGATCACCTCATCCAGATTGAGATAGGCGATGAGATAACCGCCCAGCACCTCCAGCCGATGTGCGATTTTCTCCAGGCGATAGTGGGAACGGCGCAGCAGCACATCACGGCGATGATCCAGCCACTCGCGCAGCGCTTCAGCCAGCGAGAGCACCTTGGGAATCTGCCCGCGCACCAGCACATTCATGTTGAGGGAAATGCGGGCTTCAAGCTCCGTGAGCTTGAACAGGCTTTCCATCAGCACTTCCGCTTCCACCGTGCGGGCACGTGGCTCCAGCACGAGGCGAATATCTTCTGCGCTTTCATCGCGCACATCCGCCAGAAGCGGCAGCTTCTTGGAGGTCAGCAACTCGGCGATCTTCTCCACGAGGCGGGATTTGGCCACCCCATAGGGAATTTCCGTCACCACCACCACATAACCGCCGCGCCCGGCCTCTTCCTTATGCCAGCGCGCCCGCACGCGAAAGGCGCCACGCCCGGTGGCATAGGCTTCCGCAATGCCAACAGGATCATCCACCAGCACACCGCCCGTCGGGAAATCCGGCCCCGGCACCAGCTTCAGCAGATCAGCTGAAAGCGCATTGGGATGGTCGATCAGGTGCAGCGCCGCATCCAGCAGTTCAGCGGCATTATGCGGTGGAATGGAGGTGGCCATGCCAACAGCGATGCCCTGTGAGCCATTGGCCAGCAGGTTCGGGAAAGCCGCCGGCAACACCACGGGCTCCTCCTCGGAGCCATCATAGGTGGGGCGAAAATCCACAGCATCTTCATCAATACCATCCAGCAGCAGACGAGCCGTCTCGGTCATCCGCGCTTCGGTATAACGCATGGCGGCGGCATTATCGCCATCGACATTGCCGAAATTGCCCTGCCCATCCACCAGCGGATAACGCTGGGCAAACTCCTGCGCCAAGCGCACCAGTGCATCATAAACAGACTGGTCGCCATGGGGGTGGAACTTACCGATCACATCACCCACAACGCGGGCGGATTTCTTGAAGCCCTGCCCCGGATCCAGCTTGAGCTGGCGCATGGCGTGGAGAATACGCCGGTGGACAGGTTTCAACCCATCACGTGCATCGGGCAATGCGCGATGCATGATGGTGGAGAGAGCATAAGCAAGGTAGCGCTCTTCCAGCGCTGCCTTCAGCTGGACGGTTTCAATATGGCCGTCGCCGGGTGGGGTCTTCGTGCGGGTTGCCATGCTTGCCAGTACCCCGCAACGCAAGGCAGGACAAGGCGTTTATACGCATGGCCCCGCCCCTTCCCCGTTTTGCAGGGACTAGATGCCCCACTCCGTCTGTTTCAGATGGAAACCGGGTTGGCCTTGGCCAACACATCAAACCCCTGAAGCGTCTTCAGCAGAGCCTCAAGCTGAGCCAGTGGCACCATGTTCGGACCATCCGAAGGGGCGTGATCCGGGTCGGGGTGCGTTTCGATGAACACACCCGCCACGCCAACCGCTACAGCCGCGCGCGCCAGAACCGGAACAAACTCGCGCTGCCCACCAGAAGAGGAGCCCTGCCCGCCCGGCTGCTGCACACTATGCGTGGCATCGAAAATGACCGGCGCACCTGTCGTTTTCGCCAGGGTTGGCAACGCGCGCATATCGGACACCAACGTATTGTAGCCGAAGGAGACGCCGCGCTCCGTCACCAGCACATGCGGGTTTCCGGCGCTGGTAAGCTTCTTCACCACATTCGCCATATCCCACGGCGCGAGAAACTGACCCTTCTTCACATTCACTACCCGACCGGTCTGCGCGGCAGCGACCAGAAGATCCGTCTGACGGCAGAGAAAGGCAGGAATCTGAAGCACATCCACCACTTCCCCCACCGGGGCGCACTGGGTGATTTCATGCACATCCGTCAGCACCGGCAAGCCCAGCGTTTCGCGGATTTCGGCGAAAACGGGCAGAGCCGCCTTCAGGCCCATACCACGCGCTGCGCTGGCGGATGTTCGGTTGGCCTTGTCGAAAGAGGTCTTGAAAATCAGCCCCATGCCCAGCCGGCTGGTAATCTCCTTCAGAGCAGAGGCCACTTCCAGCGCATGCTCCCGGCTTTCCATCTGACACGGGCCGGCAATCAGCGAGAGCGGCAGGGCGTTGCCAATCCGCACATCTTTCACGCAAACGACGGTATCAGGCTGGAGAGATTGAGATGCGGTCATCAGACGACTCTTTCCGTGATGCGAAGGCGCATTACATCTGCAATATCGGCCCGGAAGGCAAGCGACCAGACCAGACAAAGCCTGCTCATCGCGAAAAGAGCCGGATTCCTCATGACGCCGCGCGATGCTCAAAAATCAGTGTGGCTCCCATCGCCGCATGAGGTGGCACCACGATAATGCCCTGAACAGCCTCATTCACCATATGCCGCGCCTCCAGAGAGCGACGCAATTCCGCCGCGCCAGAGGTTGTGAAGCGCACCGCAGCGATACGCAGCCCCCGACCTTCCGGCGCAGAAGCGCCATAACGCCGATGAAACAGGGTCGGTGTCATCACCTCAATCTCGCCACGCGGCGTCTGCGCAACATACCAATCATCCCGCGCGCGCAGCACGGGCACCTCTGTCACCACTTCCAGAAAGCGCTGATGTTCGGCCGGCACTTCCGTAACCAGTGAAATACCCGCAACAGCACTGACGTGATTGGAATGGCGCTGAAACGCTTCAGACCAGAAGTTTTCCGGCTGATGCTGCGTAAAAGTCATCACACCCAGATCTGGAGAAAGGGGGTCCTGCGTAAAAGCCATTGAGCAGGAGAGATCCGCCTCAGCTCCATCCACCTTGCGCACGGTGTGGGCCACACGACCGACAGGAGCATTTCCATAGCCCGCAGTTTCAAAAAGTCGCCGCTCCGCCTCGGCATCATGGCCTTCCAGCGCCAGCATCGAAAAACCTTCGCCGCGCTGCTCCAGAAAGGCAGCATTAAAGCGGGCCGGCAAAAATTCACCATTTTCCGCAGAAGGAAGCGGGACCTCCTCCGCAATTTGCAATATCTCGATGAAGAAACCCGGCGTTTGTACAATGCGATTGAACGAACCGCACGGCAACGCATTGCGCGCCCCTACAGTAAATCCAAGCAGGTCATACACTTCCCCTGCGGCATCCAGATTGCGAACAAGATGAATGACATGGTCAAGGCCACGGCGCATGGCTTCTCCTTGTTATTAAGTCACGCGCCGTGAAGAGGTAAGTTGCGGCGCGCCCATGGACGAGCAAACCGGCATGAAAAGACCGGCCTCCGGGGCAGGCTCTCATGATACAGCCGCATCATGACATTCATAGCCTCCCAAGCTCATCTCATGTCGGCTCAGCACCATATGAGACTAGAAACAAATATGATTATAGCGCCTAAAATGTTTTGAGCCTGCCGGGCAAACCGGACAGGCTCAAAATGACAAGCGCTAGCGCCGCATCAGAAGGTCAGAACAGACGGCTCTGCTTCATCGCCGCCTTCACGAAAGAACTGAACAACGGATGAGGCTCGAAAGGACGCGAGCGCAATTCCGGGTGGAACTGTACACCGATGAACCACGGGTGATCCGGGTATTCCACGATTTCAGGCAACAACCCATCCGGGGACATACCGGAGAATTTCAGGCCGTGCGCCTCAAGCCGCTCCCGATACGCAGTATTCACCTCATAACGATGGCGATGGCGCTCGGAAATCTGAGTGCTGTTATAAATCTGGGCCACATGGCTGCCTTCAGCAAGCGCCGCCTGATACGCGCCAAGGCGCATTGTGCCGCCCAGATCGCCTTCAGCAGAGCGCTTCTGCAATTCTTCACCTTGCACCCACTCGGTCAGCAATCCGACGACCGGCTCAGCTGTCGGCCCGAACTCACTCGAATTCGCATCCGTGATTCCAGCCACATTACGCGCAGCTTCAATGACGGCCATCTGCATACCGAAACAGATGCCAAGATAAGGCACCTCATGCTCACGCGCAAAACGCGCCGCGCGAATCTTGCCCTCCGCACCACGCTGGCCAAAACCGCCCGGCACCAGAATGCCGTGCACATGCTCCAGGAAGGGGGCCGGGTCTTCACGTTCAAAGGTCTCGCTCTCGATCCAGTCGAGATTGACCTTCACGCGATTGGCGATACCACCATGAGCCAGCGCCTCCATGAGAGACTTATACGCATCTTTGAGGCCGGTATATTTGCCAACGATGGCAACCGTGATTTCCCCTTCCGGGTTGCGCACACGGGTTTCAATATCAGTCCAGCGTTTCAGATTTGGTGCCGGCGCAGGCTCGATATGGAAAGCGGAGAGCACTTCACGATCCAGCCCTTCCGCATGGTAGGCAGATGGCACGGCATAAATGTTATCCACATCGCGCGCCTCGATCACCGCGCCTTCCGGAACATTGCAGAACAGCGCAAGTTTGCGGCGCTCCTCACGCGGGATCTCGCGATCTGTCCGGCACAGCAGAATATCCGGCTGGATACCAATGGAACGCAGCTCTTTCACCGAATGCTGGGTGGGCTTTGTCTTCAGTTCACCCGCGGAAGGGATATAGGGCATGAGCGTGAGGTGGATGAAGATGGCATGCCCGCGTGGCAGTTCATTCTTCAGCTGACGGGTCGCCTCAAAAAAGGGCAGGCCTTCAATATCCCCAACCGTGCCGCCCACTTCGACCAGCACGAAGTCATAACCTTCATTTCCATCGAGGACGAAATCCTTGATGGCATTGGTGACATGGGGAATCACCTGCACCGTGGCGCCGAGATAATCGCCGTGCCGCTCCTTGGTGAGGATATCCATATAGATGCGGCCGGTCGTGATATTGTCCTGCCGCGTGGCCGGACGCCCGGTGAACCGCTCATAATGGCCCAGATCCAGATCGGTTTCGGCGCCGTCATCGGTTACAAAGACTTCACCGTGCTGGTACGGGCTCATCGTGCCGGGATCGACATTCAGATAGGGATCCAGCTTGCGCAAACGCACCGTATAGCCGCGTGCCTGAAGCAAGGCGCCCAGAGCCGCAGAGGCGAGCCCCTTGCCCAGGGAAGACACGACGCCGCCGGTGATAAAGATATAGCGCGCCATGGACAGACCTCACCTCATACAAACATGATTCAGCGAGCCGAGAACCTCTGCTCTCGCCTCGCTCGATTAAATGAATGCCGCCGACCCATGCCGACGGCACGAAACTCACTGAGACTGCGGAACCTGTGGGCCCGCCGGTGCTGTTTCAGCCCCCTCAGTTGCGCCCGATTGCGCGCCATTGGGAGAGATCTGATCCAGAATTGTCGCCCCTCCTGATGCCGGAGCGGACGGTGCACTCTGCGCCGGAGCGGAAGGCTGAAGAAGCGAGCTGCCCCCACGATTCCACCCCGCAGACATAGTCAATGTCAGGGAAGTGATGAAAAAGAGAGCGGCAAGAATAGCTGTCGCCCGCGTCAGCAGATTGGCCGAGCCGCGCGCGGAGAAAAACCCACCTGCGCCTCCACCGCCGCCGCCGCCAATACCAAGGCCACCGCCTTCGGAACGCTGAATCAGCACCACGCCTATAAGCGCCAGCACCACCAGGAGGTGAATAACGATCAAAACCGTCTGCATGGAATCCATCATGTTCGCGCCAGCACCAGCCCATGGGTTGGCGCGCCAGTTGTCGGGTCTCTACACGATCAGGCACCCGGAGGGAACCCCATCAGGAGCGATATCCCGGCTTCCCTCATTCAAGGCAGGCACAATGATGTGTATGCGAACTGATATGGGCAAGAAGCCGTGTGCAACCCTTCCACAGTCGATAATCTCGTTCCATCACGATTCGCTATTCCCATGCTCGCCCCTGCGCAGCAGCGCATGCGTCATTTATTGCCCTGGAAAGCGCTTGCACCGCCTCCCCATGCGCGTGAAACTTGACATTCTCACAAGGTTAAGGCTACTTCCGCATCCACGAGCGGCCGCTTTGGCAGCGCGTCCGTCTTTCTATTGCTGAATCGAAACAGTCCGCGCGCGGCACAAGCGGGCGCAAGGAAAATAAAATGGCCAAGGCTGCAACCATCAAGATCAAGCTCCTGTCCACTGCGGATACGGGTTCGTTCTATGTCACCAAGAAGAACTCCCGCACCAAGACCGACAAGCTCGTGCTCAAGAAGTACGACCCGGTTGTGCGCAAGCATGTGGAGTTCCGCGAAACCAAGATCAAGTGATCTTGGGAAAGCGGAAATGATATAGCGCCGGCTCAATCGCCTGCGTGTCAGCAGATTGGAAGGCGCCTCAGGGCGCCTTTCTTTTTATCGAAACTCTGCTGCTAGCACATCGCCACTTCAATGCGGCCATCTGCTAGAATACGCAGTTCCAATCTCTCAATTACGGCCCATCGAATGACCGCGCTCAAGCTTCGGCTCCAGGCCCTCTGGAGGCACCCTTTCAGTAAACACAAGCGCGAGGCATTCTCCCGGAATGACTATACAGCCTGGGTGCGGCGCTATGCCGGTATCAACGATCTCCAGCGCCAGGCCATTCGGGATGAAATCGCAGAGTGGGGCCACTGCCCTACCATTTCAATTGTAATCCCCGTCTACAATCCGAATCTCGACTGGCTGCGAGCGGCCGTTGATTCCATCATCAAGCAAATTTATCCCCATTGGGAAATCTGCCTGGCGGATGACTGCTCAACGAACCCTCAGATGCGCCCCTTCCTGACCCAGATGGCCAATAGAGACGCGCGCATCAAAGTGACCTTCCGTGAACGCAATGGTCACATTTCCGCCGCCACCAATAGTGCGATGGATCTGGCCACCGGACAGTGGATGGCCTTGATGGATCAGGATGATCTTCTGCCCGAAGACGCCCTCTTCTATGTTGCGCGAGCCATACATAGACAGCCAGACGTGCAATTCATCTACACGGATGAAGATAAGATCCGGGAAAACGGCGCGCGTTATGATCCGAGTTTCAAACCGGATTGGAACCCCGACCTTCTCCGCGCGCAAAATATCGTGTCACATCTCGGTGTCTACCGACTTGATCGTGTCCGCGAGATTGGCGGCTTTCGTGAAGGGTTTGAAGGCGCACAAGACCATGATCTTGTCTTGCGCCTGACTGAACAGCTTGAACCCAGACAGATCCATCATATTCCGCGGGTCCTGTATCATTGGCGCGCACATCGTGAAAGCACAGCCCAAACCGTCAAGAACAAGGATTACGCCTCTGTAGCCGGGCAAAAGGCGCTGACAGAACACCTCACCCGGCGTGGAATTTCCGGCTCTGTTGAAATCCTGACCAGCGGTGTCTACCGCGTGCATTATGCACTGCCTGAAAACCCGCCATTGGTGACGCTAATCATCCCAACCCGGAATGGTCTGGAGCTGGTACGCCAGTGCATCGAATCCATTCTGGAGCGAACCAGCTATCCCAACTACGATATTCTTCTGGTCGACAATAATTCAGATGATCCCAAGGCCCTGCTCTATTTCAAGGAGCTGGAGAAAAATCCGCACATTCAAGTTTTGCGTGATGAGCGCCCCTTCAACTATTCCGCCATCAATAATAATGCCGTCGCCCACGCTACAGGGGCATATGTTGCGCTCATTAATAATGACATTGAGGTCATCAATCCCGAATGGCTGAACGAGATGATGGGGTTCGCCATCCAGCCCGGCGTCGGTGTTGTGGGGGCGCGTCTCTGGTATCCCGATAACCGCCTACAGCATGGAGGCGTCATCTTGGGACTTGGAGGCGTTGCGGGACATGCTCATAAATTTTTGCCCCGTAAATCCAATGGCTATCTCAAGCGAGGTATTCTCCCCCAAACCTTGAGCGCCGTAACGGCAGCCTGCTTCGTGGTTCGGAAAGACATTTATGAGAATGTTGGCGGATTGGACGAGGAGCATCTGAAGGTTGCCTTCAATGATGTCGATTTCTGCCTCAGGGTCGGCGAAGCCGGATTCCGCAATGTGTGGACACCCTATGCAGAACTCTATCATCATGAATCCGCCAGTCGCGGCAGCGAGGATACACCGGAAAAGCAGGCGCGCTTTCGTTCGGAAGCGAATTATATGATGACCCGCTGGAAGGACATCCTTCCCCATGACCCGGCCTATAATCCCAATCTCACCCGCGACCGGGAAGATTTCTCCCTCTCTTGGCCTCCCCGTACGAAAGACGACCCAACGCCGGCATCATGATGCCGGCGAGACAAGAGAGCGGCCCAAAGCCCTTTCCAAATAAAAAAGGCGACCAGTTGGTCGCCTTTTTCATATTCCGAGTGTCAAAGCCTCAAGCGGCTTCAGCTTCCTCAGCAGCAGCCGTACGAGCACGATCAGCCGCGCCCTTGGCTTCCACGTCGCGATCGACAAACTCGATCACGGCGACCGGCGTGCAGTCGCCATAGCGGAAGCCGGCCTTGATGATACGCGTGTAACCACCCGGACGCTCCTTGTAACGCGGAGCCAGAACGTCGAACAGCTTGCGCACCACAGCCGGATCACGCAGCTCCGCAATGGCCTGACGACGAGCGTGCAGATCACCGCGACGCGCAAGCGTCACCAGCTTTTCAACGACCGGACGAAGATCCTTCGCCTTGGGCAGGGTGGTGACAATCTGCTCATGGGTGATGAGCGCACCAGCGAGATTGGAGAACATCGCCTTACGATGCTCTGCCGTACGATTGAACTTGCGATGTACCTTGCCGTGACGCATGACGGCGAACTCCTAAGCTTACGGCGCACGAGCCGATTAAGACGCGGCCCGTGCCGCAACCAGATCTGAGATCAGAAGTGCTCTTCGAAGCGCTTGGCCAGCTCTTCGATATTCTCCGGCGGCCATCCAGGAACTTCCATTCCAAGATGCAGGCCAAGAGAAGCCAGAACTTCCTTGATCTCGTTCAGCGACTTGCGGCCGAAGTTCGGAGTACGGAGCATTTCCGTCTCGCTCTTCTGGATCAGGTCGCCAATATAAACGATGTTGTCGTTCTTCAGGCAATTGGCGGAACGCACGGAAAGTTCCAGTTCGTCCACCTTCTTGAGAAGCGCCGGGCTGAACGGCAGGGTCTGGATCGCCGTCGCTTCGCTTTCGCGCTTCGGCTCCTCGAAATTGACGAATATTTCCAGCTGGTCCTGAAGAATACGCGCGGCATAGGCCAGCGCATCTTCGGCCGTGATTGAGCCATCTGTCTCAATCTGCATGGTCAACTTGTCATAATCAAGGATCTGCCCTGCACGGGTGTTTTCCACCTTGTAGGACACCTTGCGCACCGGCGAATAGAGGCTATCAATCGGGATAAGTCCGATCGGAGCATCCTCGGGACGGTTCCGGTCTGCGGGCACATAGCCCTTACCGGTATCCACCGTGAACTCGACCCGCAGCTCAGCACCTTCATCGAGGGTGCAGATCGGCAGGTTGGGGTTCAGCACCTGAACATCGCCAACAGTCTGAATGTCACCGGCATACAGCACGCCGGGACCAACCTTCTTCGCCACCATGCGCTTGGGACCATCGCCCTGCATGCGAATGGCGATATCCTTCACATTCAGGATGATATCCGTCACATCTTCACGCACACCCGGAATCGACGAGAACTCGTGGAGCACACCGTCAATATGGATGGAGGTGACCGCGGCACCCTGAAGCGAGGAGAGAAGAATACGACGCAGGGCGTTGCCCAACGTCATGCCAAAACCCCGTTCCAGCGGCTCAGCGACAACAGTCGCAAAACGCTCGGGATCCTGACCAGGATGAACCTGCAGCTTCTCGGGCTTGATCAGCTCTTGCCAGTTCTTCTGAATCACTTGCATCACCTTGTATTCTCGCCAGGCCATAGCCAATCCGGTGCGGCCGACCTTAACCGGAAACCATGACCCGTCCCTTCACGGGAGGAGAAACCGGGCAGAAGACCCGCAGGACCATGCGGGCCCGCGGGGGAATAGCGGATCAGACGCGACGACGCTTGCGCGGACGGCAGCCATTGTGCGGGATCGGGGTCACGTCACGGATAGAGGTGACGAGAAAGCCCGCAGCCTGAAGCGCGCGCAGGGCAGATTCACGCCCCGAACCGGGACCGGAAACTTCCACCTCAAGGGTACGCATACCATGCTCAGCAGCCTTGCGCCCGGCGTCCTCGGCAGCAACCTGCGCCGCATAAGGAGTGGACTTGCGCGAACCCTTGAAACCCATGGCACCAGCGGAAGACCAGGAAATCGTGTTCCCCTGAGCATCGGTGATGGTAATCATGGTGTTATTGAACGAGGCATTCACATGCGCAACGCCCGAAGCGATATTCTTACGCTCGCGACGACGAACGCGAGTGGTGTCCTTAGCCATTCTTCAGTCCTTCAAACACGCCCGTAACGCCAGGCGCTCGGGATGGCATAAATGCCAATATAAGGGGCGTGAGCCACGCCCCTCTTTTGTCAGCGCTTAACAGCGCTCACTTCTTCTTACCAGCGATCGGCTTGGCGGGCCCCTTACGGGTACGCGCATTGGTGTGGGTCCGCTGACCACGCACCGGCAGGCCGCGACGATGCCGAAGACCACGATAACAACCAAGATCCATCAGACGCTTGATATTCATCGCGACTTCACGACGCAGATCACCCTCAACGAGATAATCCTGGTCAATCGTCTCACGGATTTGCAGGATTTCCTGATCCGTCAACTGGTTCACACGCCGCTCAGCGGCAATACCGACCTTCTCGACAATTTCCTCGGCCTTCTTGGCGCCGATGCCGTGAATGTACTGAAGCGCGATCACAACGCGCTTGTTGGTCGGGATATTTACACCAGCAATACGAGCCACTGCTCACTCCATTTTAACCATCAGGCCACGCCTGACACAAAACTCCCACGTCCGGTGGAGGCCGGCCCTTGCAGGAGACACTCCACTCCCGTGCTGGAAGTGAAGCAACCAACAGGATCATGGAAAGGAGATAGGCTCCTTAAGGGATTCTTGCCGAATGGTCAAGAAGCCTCAGCCATGAAGGCCCCGATATGAAAAAGGAGGGCACCGCCCTCCCCTTTCGCACCATGCCAAACAGGCCTCAATTTTTTGTGAGAGCTGCATCAAGGGCACGCGCAACCTCATCAATCGCAGCCATGCCGTCAATCTGCTGAAGTTGACCCTTGGTTTTGTAATAAGGCGCCACAATCGCAGTATCCCGATTATAGGCTTCAAGACGCGTCTTGAAGACCTCCGGGTCATCATCCTTGCGCACTGCTTCGCCCTTTGCCTTGGCTTCAGCGGCACGATTGATAATGCGATCAACCAGCTTGCCCTGATCTACGACCAGTTCAACGACTGCGTCGAGTTCAAGACCCTTATCAGCCAGCATCTTGTCCAAAGCCTCAGCCTGGGCAACCGTGCGCGGAAACCCGTCCAGAATGAAACCATTCTGAGCGTCAGCTTCTGCCAGCCGATCCGCAATGATACCGACCACGATCTCATCAGAGACCAGCCCGCCAGCCTCCATTACTTCTTTAGCCTTCAGGCCAATCGGCGTTTCAGCCTTCACTGCGGCCCGCAGCATATCGCCCGTCGACAACTGCACGATGCCATGACGCTCGACCAGACGCTGCGCCTGGGTTCCCTTCCCCGCCCCCGGGGGTCCGAGCAGAACCAGCCTCATCACTTTCTCCTCCCGCCACGCAGTTTGGCCTTCTTCACCAAGCCTTCATACTGGTGGGCCAACAGATGCCCCTGAACCTGGGCAACAGTATCCATCGTCACGCTAACCACAATCAGCAATGACGTTCCACCGAAATAGAACGGAAGAGCTGCATATGAAATCAGCAGTTCGGGGAATAGGCAAACCGCCGCAATATAGGCAGCGCCAACCACGGTGATCCGCGTCAGCACATAATCAATATATTCCGCAGTCCGTTCACCCGGACGAATGCCGGGAATGAACCCACCATGCTTCTTCAGATTGTCGGCTGTCTCAACGGGATTGAAAACGATAGCCGTATAGAAGAAGCAGAAGAACACAATCAGCAGCACATACAGCGTCATATAGAGCGGCTGTCCGTGAGCGAGAAAGGCCGTGATCGACTGCAACCACGCCGGCCCGTCATTCTGCGTGAAACTGGCGACCGTAGTTGGAATCAGCAACAGGGAAGAAGCAAAGATCGGGGGAATCACACCCGACGTATTCAGCTTGAGCGGCAAATGAGACGACTGCCCCTCATAAACCCGGTTCCCAACCTGGCGCTTGGGATACTGGATCAAAAGCCGGCGCTGAGCGCGTTCCATGAATACGATGAACGCAATAACCACGACCGCAACGACCAGAACGCCCAGAATCGCGACCGTCGAAATCGCACCTTCACGCCCCAATTCCAAAGTGCGGATAAAAGCACCCGGCAATTCAGCAACGATACCGCCGAAGATGATGAGGGAGGTGCCATTACCGATACCACGCGAGGTGATCTGTTCCCCCAGCCACATCAGGAACATCGTGCCGCCTGTCAGCGTAATCACCGTGCTGATACGGAAGAACCATCCTGGATCGGCGACGACGTTACCGGAGCTCTCCAGACCAACAGCAATGCCATAAGCCTGAAAGACTGCCAGAACGACGGTCAGATAGCGCGTATACTGATTGATCTGCTTGCGCCCGGACTCGCCCTCTTTTTTCAGGGCTTCCAGCGTCGGTGAAACACTAGTGAGCAACTGAATGATAATCGAGGCTGAGATATAGGGCATAATGTTCAGGGCGAAGATGGCCATCCGTTCGACGGCACCGCCTGAAAACATATTGAAAAGCCCGATGATGCCGCCTTGCGCGCCTTTAAAGACTTCCGCAAGGGCATCCGGGTTGATTCCCGGCATGGGAATATAAGTACCAAGCCGGTAAACAATGAGCGCACCCAAGGTGAACCAAATTCGCTTCTTCAGCTCATCGGCCTTGCCGAGAGCACTGAAGTTCAGGTTCGCCGCGAGCTGTTCCGCCGCCGAGACCATGCCTTACTCCGCTGGATTCCGCTTCCTGAGAAGCAGTCCTGATGAAGGGCGGTTTCGCGGCACCATGAGCGCCAATGCATCGCCCTGTTTAGACCCTGGCATTAAACCAAGATTTGAGAGCGATTTGCACGGCGAGAGCCGCGCCGCGCACAGAAAATGGCCGGGCACATGGCCCGGCCAGACTTTCAGACTGCTTCGTCTTCAGCCTTCGGTGGGTTCAGGATAACAACCTGACCACCAGCAGCTTCGACAGCCTGCACAGCAGACTTCGTCGCATAAGCAACCTCAAGGGTCACCTTGGCTTTCAGCTCACCGCTGCCAAGCACACGCACACCGGCCTTCGGCCGACGCACGACACCAGCGGCAACAAGCGCAGCCACATTCACCGGCAGAGCAGCATCCAGCTTGCCAGCATCAATAGCCGTCTGGAGACGTCCGAGCGTGACCTCGTTGTAGTCCAGACGGAAGATGTTGTTGAAGCCACGCTTCGGCAGACGCCGATGCAGTGGCATCTGACCACCTTCAAAACCCTTGATCGCAACGCCAGTACGGGACGTCTGTCCCTTCACGCCACGACCGCCAGTCTTGCCCTTGCCAGAGCCAATGCCACGACCCACACGCATCCGCTTCTTGCGGGCTCCGGCATTATCACGAATTTCATCGAGCTTCATGGCCCAACTCCTCACTCGCCCTCGACCACACGGACGAGATGGGCGACCTTCGCGATCATACCGCGCACGGCCGGTGTGTCCTTGAGAGTGGAGCGACGATGCCGCTTGTTAAGCCCCAGACCAACCAGAGTAGCCTGCTGGTCAGACGGGCGACGGATCGGCGATCCGATCTGCTCCACCGTGATGTTTTTGTCACTCATGACGCGTTCCTATCCTTCGGCCCGCGTCAGTCCGTCGCTTCCGCGTCTTCAACGCGGCGGCGAGACTGAAGCTGTGAAACCTTGAGACCACGACGCGCGGCAACCGAGCGCGGGCTATCCTGGTTCTTGAGGGCGTCAAACGTCGCACGAATCATGTTGTAGGGATTGGAAGACCCGAAAGACTTCGCCACCACATCATTCATGCCAAGGGTCTCGAAGACCGCACGCATCGGGCCACCAGCAATGATCCCCGTACCAGCCGGAGCCGCACGCAGAACAACCTTGCCGGCGCCATGATGCCCATGGACATCGTGATGCAGCGTCCGCCCTTCACGCAAAGGCACACGGATCATGGAGCGCTTCGCGCTTTCCGTTGCCTTGCGGATGGCCTCAGGCACTTCACGCGCCTTGCCATGACCAAAACCAACGCGACCCTTCTGATCTCCAACCACAACCAAAGCAGCAAAGCCGAAACGACGTCCGCCCTTCACCACCTTGGCCACACGGTTGATGTGGACAAGCTTGTCCACAAACAGATTGTCGCGATCTTCGCGCTCCTGGCGCGATTCCCTTTCACGGGCCATTTTCGCTCGTCCTCGCGTCAGAACTGAAGGCCGCCCTC
The DNA here is from genome assembly GCF_052492075.1 of Haloleucobacter albus. Lineage (NCBI taxonomy): Bacteria > Pseudomonadati > Pseudomonadota > Alphaproteobacteria > Hyphomicrobiales > Xanthobacteraceae > Haloleucobacter > Haloleucobacter albus. The sequence goes on along the minus strand of NZ_JBQWAS010000014.1, from coordinate 8,562 downwards.
ACGGGCACCTTCGGCGAGCGCCTGAACGCGCCCATGATAGATATATGCACCGCGATCGAACACGACAGTCGTCACGCCCTTAGCCTGTGCACGCTCAGCCACCAGCTTGCCGATAACATGAGCCGCCTCTTTATCCGCTCCGGTCTTCAGGGAAGAACGCATGTCCTTCTCCAGACTGGAAGCCGCAGCAAGGGTCACCCCATTGGCGTCATCGATAACCTGCGCATAAATATGCTGCGAAGTCCGATGCACCGACAGGCGCGGACGCCCGTTTGCCGCACTGCGGATAGCTCTGCGCACCTTGGCTTTACGGCGCGCAACCGCATCCAAATCCTTAGCCATGGTCGCCTCCGTTACTTCTTCTTACCTTCCTTACGGAAGATGAATTCACCCGCATACTTCACACCCTTGCCCTTATAAGGCTCTGGCGGACGGAACTTGCGGATCTCGGCAGCGACCTGACCAACCTTCTGGCGATCCATACCTGCCACGACAACCTCAGTCGGCTTCGGGGTGGTGATCTGGATACCTTCAGGAATAGCGTAAATCACATCGTGGCTGTAGCCGAGCGAGAGGTTCAGATTCTTGCCCTGAACAGCCGCCTTGTAACCCACACCAGTGATCTCGAGCTTCTTTTCGAAGCCCTTGGTGACACCATCGACGAGGTTCGCCACAAGCGTGCGGGACAGACCCCACATCGCACGATGACGGGACGTTTCACCATTCATGGACAGAATGATTTCCGAACCCTCAATCTTCGCGGAAATTTCATCCACGAGAGTCACCTCAAGAGCACCCTTGGGACCCTTGACCTTCACCGTCTGTCCGTCCAGCTTGGTGGTAACACCAGCGGGAATGGCGACGGGAAGCTTGCCGATTTTCGACATCTCTTTCTCCCTCGCCTCAGAACACAGTGCAGAGAACTTCGCCGCCAACATTCTTGTCGCGGGCCTCATGGTCGGCCATCACACCCTGAGGCGTGGACACAACCGCAATACCCAGACCATTGGCAACCCGGGGAAGATTCTTCACCGAGGCGTAAACGCGACGACCAGGCTTGGAAACACGGGAGATTTCCCGGATCACAGGCTGACCATCGAAATATTTGAGCTCGATCTCAAACTCGCTGCGACCATTGCCATGATCCGTCGCCGTATAGCCACGGATATAACCTTCGTCGCGAAGCACCTCAAGAACGCTGGCGCGCAGACGGGACCCCGGGGTGGAAGTCTTGTCTTTGCGACGCAGCTGCGCATTGCGGATGCGAGTGATGAGATCGCCAATCGGATCATTCACGGACATACTGCCCTCCTCACCAGCTCGACTTGACCAAGCCAGGGACCATGCCCTGATTACCCAGCTCACGCAGAGCCACACGGCTCATCTTGAGTTTCCGGTAAAAGGCACGGGGGCGACCAGTCACTTCACAACGATTGCGAATCCGGATGCGCGCACCATTGCGGGGCATTTCCGCAAGCTTCAGGGTCGCCTGGAAACGCTCCTCGAGCGGGAGAGTCTTGTCATTCACGATCGCCTTCAGACGCGCACGCTTAGCCGCCTGGTTTGCCACCAGCTTGCGACGCCGCTCGTTCGTCTCGATCGCGCTTTTCTTCGCCATCTTTTGCTCCTGTTCTCCGCGTCTGAGGGTGCTCGACACCTCTCACGGCCGGAAAATCACTCGAAACATTTGCCACGCAAGAACAAGCCTTGCGCAAGGGGCATCAAGCCCCTCCAATCACTGACGGAAAGGGAAGTTAAAAGCCTTCAGAAGGGCGCGAGCCTCCTCATCAGACTGAGCCGTGGTGCACACGATCACATCCATACCCCAGATCTGCTCGACACGGTCGTAGTTGATCTCGGGAAACACGATGTGCTCCTTGATGCCCATGGCGTAATTCCCACGACCATCAAAGCTCTTGGGGTTCAAGCCGCGGAAGTCACGAACGCGCGGCAGCGCAATCGTCACCAGACGGTCAAGAAACTCGTACATACGAACCTTGCGCAGCGTGACCTTGGTGCCCACAGGCTGACCTTCACGCAGACGGAAGTTCGAAACGGCCTTTCGGGCGCGGGTCATAACTGGCTTTTGACCAGCAATAAGACCCAGCTCCGACGCAGCATTGGTTACCTTCTTGGTATCCGCAGTCGCCTCGCCAACACCCATATTGATGACGACCTTTTCGATCGCAGGAACCTGCATGGGGTTCTTGTAACCGAACTCTTCGATCATCTTCTGACGCACAACCTGATCGTAATGCGTACGCAGCTTGGGAACGTAAATTTCCTCAGCCATCAATCTTCTCCCCGGAGCGCTTCGCAACGCGAACCTTGCTCCCGTCTTCCAGCACCTCGAACCCAACGCGAGTCGGCTTGCCATCCTTGGGATCAGCAATGGCAATGTTCGACAGATGGACCGGGGCCTCCTTGGAGATGATCCCGCCTTCCTGGCTCTGCGTCTGGCGCTGATGACGCTTGACGATATTCACACCACGGACGAGCGCACGCTCTTCCTTCGGCATGACCTGAATGACCTCACCACTACGACCCTTGTCGCGACCGGCGAGAATGACGACCTTGTCGCCCTTCTTGATCTTAGCGGCCATCACAGCACCTCCGGCGCCAGCGAAATGATCTTCATGTGGTTCTTGGCGCGAAGCTCGCGCGGAACCGGGCCGAAGATACGGGTGCCGACAGGCTCCTTGTTATTGTTGATCAGAACGGCAGCGTTCTTATCGAAACGGATCACCGACCCGTCACCGCGACGAATATCCTTGGCGGTACGCACCACCACGGCCTTCATCACGTCACCCTTCTTCACGCGACCGCGCGGAATAGCTTCCTTGACAGACACCACAATGATGTCGCCAACATGAGCATATTTACGCTTGGAGCCGCCGAGCACCTTGATGCACATGACACGACGCGCGCCGGAATTGTCCGCCACGTCGAGATTGGTCTGCATCTGGATCATGACGCACCTGTTCTCGTCATCCGGCACAACCGGTAAACCGGCCTTGCCTTAACCCTTGTTTACCGTGCCCGCTCATCGAAACACGGCATGCCGCAATGCGGTCTCCTCTCCTTTCTCTTTCGAGAAAAGACGGACCCAGCATCGGAGCGATTCTCTCACCCGGATGCTATGCACCGGATGAGAGAAAATTTCAAGACCTCAAACCTCTGCGCGCTTCTCGCCCTGGACAACAATCCAGTTCTTGAGCTTCGACAGAGGACGATGTTCTTCGATCCAAACCGTATCACCCACCTTCCAGGCGTTCTGCTCATCATGAGCATGATACTTCTTGGACCGACGAACGGTCTTCTTCAGCAACGGATGAGTGAAGCGACGCTCCACCCGCACCACGACGGTCTTGTCCGTCTTGTCGCTCACCACGACGCCCTGGAGCACGCGCTTCGGCATCGCTTCCTCACTTCGCCTTCTGCGCCGGCGAACCGGCGCTGTTCTGATTCTGCATGGTCTTGATTCGCGCGATGGTACGGCGAATATCCTTAGACCGCGCGGTATTCTCCAGCTGCCCGGTGGCCTTCTGGAAGCGCAGGTTGAACTGCTCTTTCTTCAGCTTCAGCAGCTCATCCGCGAGCTGATCGGGGCTGAGGGCCCGAACGTCCTCGGCTTTCATGAGCCTCTCCTCACTCGGCGATGCGCTGAACGAAGCGCGTCTTGATCGGCAGCTTGGCTGCCGCAAGAGTCAGAGCTTCACGCGCAAGTTCAACGCTGACACCGTCGATCTCGAACATGATGCGGCCGGGCTTGACCTTGGCGGCCCAGTATTCCGGCGAGCCCTTGCCCTTACCCATACGCACTTCGGTGGGCTTGGCAGAGACCGGCACATCGGGGAACACGCGGATCCACACACGACCGGCACGCTTCATGTGACGGGTCATCGCGCGGCGCGCGGCTTCAATCTGGCGCGCCGTGACACGCTCCGGCTCCATCGCCTTAAGGCCGAATTCACCGAAGTTCAGTTCCGTGCCGCCCTTGGCAACGCCGTGAATGCGTCCCTTAAACTGCTTGCGGAACTTGGTGCGCTTGGGTTGCAGCATGGCTTAAACGCCTTCTTTCTCTTTGGCCGTCAAGCGCGCTCACGGTCGCCGCGCTCACGCCGCGAAGGACGCGAAGAGGGACCAGATTCCGCTTCAGCCTGGCGCTTTTCCTGCGCCATGGGATCATGCTCCAGGATCTCACCCTTGAAGATCCAGACTTTGACACCGCAGGTGCCATAGGTCGTGAAGGCGGTGGCAGTACCGTAATCCACGTCGGCGCGCAAGGTGTGCAGCGGCACGCGGCCTTCACGATACCACTCCAGACGGGCGATTTCCGCACCACCAAGACGACCAGAGCAGTTGATACGAATGCCTTCGGCACCCAGACGCATGGCGGACTGAACCGCACGCTTCATGGCGCGACGAAATGCCACACGACGTTCAAGCTGCTGGGCAATCGACTCAGCGACCAGCCGCGCATCCGTCTCAGGCTTACGCACTTCGACGATATTGATGAAGACTTCCGAGTTGGTCATCTCGGAGACCTTCTTGCGCAGCTTGTCGATGTCTGCACCCTTCTTGCCGATCACCACACCCGGACGCGCCGAGTAAATGGTCACGCGGCACTTTTTGTGCGGACGCTCGATAACCACCTTGGACACCGCCGCCTGACGCAACTGCTTGAGCAGCATCTTGCGGATCTTGATGTCCTCGTGCAGGAGATTGCCGTAGTCCCCCTTATTGGCGAACCAACGGCTATCCCACGTGCGGTTGATGCCGAGCCGGAGCCCGACCGGATTGACCTTTTGACCCATCAGGCCCGCTCCTCAACTTCCCGAACCACGATGGTGATGTGGGAGAAGGGCTTTTCGATGCGCGAGGCGCGGCCACGCGCACGCGGCGAAAACCGCTTCATCACCAAGCCCTTGCCCACATGCGCCTCTGCAACGACCAGGTCGTCCACATCGAGCTCATGATTGTTTTCGGCATTGGCGATCGCGCTCTCGAGGCACTTCTTCACATCACGGGCAATCCGCTTGTGAGAGAACTCGAGATCGGCGAGCGCCGTCGCCACCTTCTTGCCGCGAATGAGACCCGCGACCAGGTTCAGCTTCTGAGGCGAGACGCGCAGATTACGCGCGACCGCCTTTGCTTCGTTGTCCGCGAGCGCGCGCGGCTTTGCCTGCTTACCCATGGCTAATCACCGCCGCTTCGACTTCTTGTCGGCCGCGTGCCCATAATAGGTGCGCGAGGGAGCAAACTCCCCGAACTTGTGGCCGATCATGTCCTCGGTTACTGCAACAGGCACATGCTTCTGCCCGTTATAGACACCGAACGTAATGCCCACGAACTGGGGCAGAATGGTGGAGCGCCGGCTCCAGATCTTGACGACGTCCCTGCGAGTGGATGCCTGCGCGGCTTCCGCCTTCTTGAGCAGGTATCTATCGACAAAGGGCCCCTTCCAAACCGAACGAGTCATCTGTCAGGCCCTCACTTCTTCCGCTTATGGCGGCTGGACACGATGAACTTGTCCGTCGCCTTGTTATTGCGGGTACGCTTGCCCTTCGTGGGGAAGCCCCACGGCGAAACCGGGTTACGGCCACCAGACGTGCGCCCTTCACCACCACCATGGGGGTGGTCAACAGGGTTCATGGTGACGCCACGGTTATGCGGCTTGCGCCCCAGCCAGCGATTACGGCCAGCCTTACCCAGAGCAGTGTTCATGTGGTCCGGATTGGAAACCGCACCCACAGTCGCGTAGCACGCGCCCAGAACCAGACGCTGCTCGCCAGAGTTCAGGCGAAGGATCACATAACCGTGATCGCGACCGACGATCTGGGCGTAGGTCCCAGCGGAACGTGCAATCTGCCCGCCCTTGCCAGGCTTCAGCTCAACATTATGAACAATCGTACCGACAGGCAGGTTACCCAGAGGGCCCGCATTGCCAGGCTTCACGTCCACCTGAGCAGCCGCAATCACCCGATCGCCGACAGCAAGACGCTGCGGAGCCAGAATGTAGGCAAGCTCACCATCTTCATACTTCAGCAGAGCGATAAACGCCGTGCGGTTCGGATCATACTCAATCCGCTCCACCGTGGCCGACATGTCGCGCTTGTTGCGCTTGAAGTCCACCAGACGATAGCTCTGCTTGTGGCCACCACCACGGAAACGCACCGTGATGCGGCCATTATTATTACGGCCACCGGAGGACGACTTGCCCTCCGTCAGGCCCTTCACCGGCTTGCCCTTGTAAAGGCCGGACCGGTCGACGATCACGAGCTGGCGGAGGCCCGGCGTGACCGGCTTGAAATGCTTCAGCGCCATGGTCTTATCCCGTTCCCCTCAGTTCACAGGCCCGTGGTGATGTCGATCTTCTGGCCCTCTTCGAGGGTCACGATCGCCTTCTTGACGTCATTCTGGACGCCGCGACGACCGCGGAAGAACTTCACCTTACCCTTGCGGACCAGCGTGTTAACGCTCTTCACCTTCACGTCGAAAAGCTTCTCCACGGCCTCCTTGATAAGGGGCTTCGTGGCAGTCTTCGCGACGTTGAAGACGACCTTGTCCTGCTCGCTCGCCGTCGTCGCCTTCTCGGTGATGACGGGCGAGAGGATCACGTCGTAATGACGCGGCTCGATATTGCGCGCGGAACTCATTTGAAGCGCGCCTCCAGCGCGTCCAGAGCGGCCTTGGTCAGGACCAGCTTGTCGCGACGCAGGATGTCGTAGACATTGATGCCCTGCACAGGCAGCACGTCCACATAAGGAAGATTGCGCGCCGCCAGGGCCACATTTTCTTCCACCTGCGCCCCGTCAACGATCAGCACCGACGCCCAGCCAAGCTGTGCGAAGCGCTCCTTCAGGGCCTTTGTCTTCGGATCGGTGACCGACATCTTGTCGAGCACCACGATGCTGTCTGCCTTCAGCTTGGAAGACAGAGCATGCTTCAGCGCCAGAGCGCGGACCTTCTTCGGCAAGTCAATCGCATGAGAGCGAACAACCGGACCGAATGCGCGGCCACCACCACGGAACTGCGGAGCAGAAGCGGCACCATGACGGGCATTGCCCGTGCCTTTCTGCTTGTACAGCTTCTTGGTCGTACGGTTGATCTCCGAACGACCCTTTGTGCGGTGCGTGCCAGCCTGACGGCGGGCGAGCTGCCAAGTCACCATACGATGCAGGATGTCCGCGCGCGGCTCGAGACCAAAAATCTCGTCCGAAAGCGTCACGGAACCCGCGTCGGTGCCTTCGAGCGTCTTGACGGTGATTTCCATCACGCGCCCTCCTCATTGCTGGCTTCGGCCGCAGGCGCAGCTTCAGCAGCGCTTTCCCCCAGCCGGAATGCACCGGGCTTCGGCGCATCTTCAGGCAGCTTCTTCTTCACGGCATCACGCACGGTAATCCAGCCACCAGCGTGACCGGGAACAGCGCCCTCCACCGCGATCAGCCCACGCTCCACATCGGTCATCACGACCTTCAGATTCTGCGTGGTCACGGTCACATCACCCATGTGTCCAGGCATCTTCTTGTTCTTGAAGGTCTTGCCCGGATCTTGGCGCCCACCGGTCGAACCGATAGAGCGATGAGAGATGGAGACACCGTGAGAGGCACGAAGACCGCCAAAATTATGACGCTTCATACCGCCGGCGAAGCCCTTACCGATGGTGGTGCCCGTCACATCCACATACTGACCGACAACGAAGTGATCAGCAGTGATTTCGGCACCAACCGGAATCAGAGCATCTTCCGGCACACGGAACTCAGCCATCTTCCGCTTGGGCTCAACCTGAGCCACCGCGAAGTGACCGCGCTCGGCGCGGGTGACATTCTTAGGCTTGCGACGGCCAGCACCAAGCTGGACAGCGACGTAGCCATTCTTGTCGAGCGTGCGGTGTGCAACCACCTGGCAGCTTTCGACTTTCAGCACAGTGACCGGCACATGTTCGCCAGCATCCGTGAAGATGCGGGTCATGCCGACCTTCTGGGCGATGACGCCTGACCTCATGGTCATGTCTCTTCGCCTCCGATTCAGAGCTTGATTTCGACGTCAACGCCGGCGGCAAGGTCGAGCTTCATCAGCGCGTCCACCGTCTGGGGCGTCGGGTCAACAATATCAAGCAAACGCTTGTGGGTACGCATCTCAAACTGCTCACGCGACTTCTTGTCGATGTGCGGAGAGCGATTTACGGTGAACTTCTCGATCCGCGTGGGCAGCGGAATCGGGCCGCGCACCTGCGCACCCGTGCGCTTTGCCGTGGCGACGATCTCACGCGTCGACGCATCGAGGATGCGGTGATCGAATGCCTTCAGGCGAATTCGAATGTTCTGGCCGTTCATGGCTCAAAGGCTCCGGGCATGAGGAACGCGCGCGCTTGGTACAAGACTTTGCGCAGCGCGCTCCCGTTTCTTTTCGTTCGGCTCACTCGATGATGGAGGCGACGACGCCGGCACCCACCGTACGGCCACCTTCACGGATAGCGAAGCGCAGCTTCTCTTCCATGGCGATCGGCACGATCAGATGGACTTCCATCGCAACATTGTCACCCGGCATCACCATTTC
>NZ_JBQWAS010000010.1:0-32692 GCF_052492075.1 Haloleucobacter albus | reverse complement strand
AGGTGGTTCCGTCATCTTGGCCAGGTTTGCGGCTCAGTTAAGCTCATCCTGGTTGTTCTCATGCCATGATTTGAAGCGCCGATTTGCCCATATGCCTCGCCCGAGATTTTCCTCGCAAGGCGGGAATGGGGACGATACTGGTCATAATAGGCGAACCAACGGCCAAGACCGGCGTGCAGTTCAGAGCCGGTTTCGAAGGCGTGCAGGTAGACACATTCGTATTTCAAGGAGCGCCAGAGCCGCTCGATGAAGACATTGTCCATCCAGCGTCCCCGGCCATCCATGCTGATCTTGATCTCGGCAGAACGCTGGTAAATGCGAAGCTGGTGAACTGGCTACCCTGGTCTGTATCGAAGACTTCCGGCCTGCCGAAGCGGGCCGGCGCCTCCTCCAGTGCCTCGACGCAAAAGGCTGCATCCATCGTGTTCGACAGCCGCCAGGCTAGCACCTTACGGCTTGCCCAGTCCATGATGGTGACCAAGAGGAGGAGGCCTTTGCGCATGGGCAAACAGGTCATATCCGCGCACCAAACCTGGTTGGGGCGCGTGATTTGTTGATTGCCAGATTGAGCAGTAGATAGGGATAAATGCGATGCTCCGGGTGTGGATCGCTCGTGCGCTGCCGTTGGTAGATCGGCGCCAGGACCATCTTCGCCATCAACCGCCGACCCGACGACGACCCACTGCACGGTCCAGCCGCTGTAGGTGCTGGTGCGCCTGCTCGATCTTTAACCGCCTCCAGGCCATGCTCATCGACCGGAGGCTTTCGCCAAAAAATCGCGTTCCACCAGAAATTACCCAATCTTGGCATGCAATTTCTCGATTTCCGCCTCGCTGGCAGCCCAGGCCGTCTGGTCGCCACCATCGAACAGGCTCGCCATGCCTTCCATCGCCTTCCTCTTCCACGCCCCGATCATTGTGTGGTGAATGCCGTGCTTCGACGCCAATTCGGCCGGGGTCAATTCACCGCGGATGGCCTCCATCGCCACCTTCGCCTTGAACTCCGCGCTGTAACGCTTTCTCGTCGTCTTCATTCCCGTCCAGTCCTCAAGGTCGGGATGAGCTGAACACCTTGTCCAAATCTCCGGCACAACCTCAAGGTACTCTTTGACGAGGGGGCGAGCCGGGCGCAAATCGCGAACCAACCCCATTCAGATACGATCAAGCGCAGAAGAAGCGTCACACCGCATCGAGACCTGATATGGCAGATGCCCCACCGTCTATTTCGGAACTATCGCTTTCGCCGCAGCCATCATCTTCGGGCTTGCTGAGTGAGGCCCGAACCGGCAGGTCTGCGGTGCCTGCGTTCATGCGGCGCCGGGCTCGGGCATCTCGGAGGCCAGCAGGATATGGCTATGGTCGATCTGCTCGGCGATTTCGGGAGGAACAGTGTCGGTCACCAGCGTGTCCACTGCGGTCCAGTCGCAGACGTGAATCAGGCCGGACTTGCTGAATTTTCCGCCGTCCATCATCACCACTGTCTCGTCGGCACGTTCAATCATGGCGCGTTTGAACTCTACTTCGAAGAGATCGAAGTCTTGGCAGCCCTGGGGGGAGCCTGCCACTACGGACATGACGAAATAGCTCGGAGTGAAGCCCGAAAGATAGTTGATCGTGCTCGCTCCAGTCAGGGTGCGGTCGGCCTTGCGCAGCTCTCCGCCCGGCAGGATCACCCGATGCTGGCCCTCACCCGCATTCAGGATTTGTGCGATTTCCAGCGAGATAGTGAGGATCGTCATCGGCTCGCGGCGGGTGAGTTCACGGGCGAGGAAGCAGGCGGTTGTGGAGTTGTCCAGCAGCAACGTCGCGCCTTCGCGGATGTGGCGCGCAGTCTCGGCGGCAATGATCGCCTTGGTGGCGGCATTTTCCGACAGGCGCCGCTTGAAGGGCGGTTCAGTGCGTGGGGCTGGAAGACGCACGCCCCCATGGAACTTTTCTACCAGCCCCTCGGTCGAGAGTGATTTAAGGTCGCGCCGAATGGTCTCGTCCGAGACTTCAAATTCGTCTGCCAGGTAATTGATCGCCGCCTTTCCCTGAGCGCCAAGAAGTGCGAGGATCTGTTCCTGCCGGTGACTGCGGGCCATGTGTCCTCCCCTCAGACATCGACTGTGATAGCACGACCTGTGCCGCAGTCGAAAAGTCGCATGCGTGTCAAATCGAAATCAAGCCCGACCTCATCTCCGGTCGATGGAGCGCCTTGCACAGGGCTTTTCACGATCATCCGGTCGGAGCCAAGAGAGACCTCGATCAGCGCTTCGGCACCGATGAGCTCGCAGCGTTCGACACGGGCGCGGGCCATGCCGGTGGGCGAGAGTGTCACTTCTTCGGGGCGCAGGCCGATCAGCACAGATTCGGGCAGCGTGCCAGCTCGCGGCAGGTCCTTAACAAAGGCGCTATGCCCGATCCGGCCATGAGCTGCATGGCAGGGGATCAGCGCCATTTCCGGCATGCCGATGAAGGTGGCCACAAAGGTATTGGTAGGGTTCATGTAGATGTCCATCGGCGCGCCTACCTGTTGAAGATGGCCCTTGGACATCATTGCAACTCGTGTGCCCAGCGTCATCGCCTCAATCTGATCGTGGGTGACATAGATCACGGTCAGCCCCAGTTCCTGGTGCAGGCGTTTCAACTCTCCACGCATCCGGTTGCGCAGCTTGGCATCGAGGTTTGAGAGCGGTTCGTCGAAGAGGAAGACCTTGGGCTGACGCACCAGCGCCCGCCCGATTGCTACTCGTTGGCGCTCTCCGCCCGACAGTTCCTTGGGCCGCCGACCCAGCAAATCGGTGATGTTCAGGATTTCCGCTGCCTCGCGGATACGGGCGTCGATCTCAGGCTTCGAGAGTTTCGTGGTCTTCATGAGCCCGAAGGCCATGTTCCTGTAGGCCGTCATGTGCGGATAAAGCGCGTAGGATTGGAACACCATCGCGATATCGCGCTTTTGCGGCTGTGCGTCGGTCACATCCTGCCCGTCGATGAGCAACTGGCCGGCGGTAATCTCCTCCAACCCTGCGACCATGCGCAGCGTGGTGGATTTGCCACAGCCCGAAGGGCCGACCATAACCATGAATTCACGATCTTCGATGGTCAGGTTGATGTCATGCACGGTCATGGAGCTGCCGTATGACTTGCTGACATTCTTCAGTTGGACGGTCGCCATTATCGGCCTCCGATCTGTGGCGTCACTTGACGCCGGTGTGCATGAAGCTGTCGATGAAGCGGCGCTGAAAGATCAGGAAGAGCAGCAGCAGCGGCGAGACGACAATGGTGGTGCCGGCCATCAGGCGAGGCCAGTCGGCGCCACTGTCGGCCTTGGCCAGCAAACCCAGCCCGATCGGCAGTGTGCGGATCTCCTCTGAGTTCGTCACCAGTAGCGGCCACATGTAGTCGTTCCAGTGCGTTACGATCGAGATGATGCTGAAGGCAATCAGCGTCGGCTTCACCAGCGGCAGATAGACATGCCAGAGGATGGAGAGATGCCCGCAGCCATCAAGCCGCGCAGCATCCGACAGCTCTTGGGGGACTTGCCGGAAGCTCTGCCGCAGCATGAAGGTGCCATAGCCTGAAGCCACGAAGGGGACGATCATCGCGGGGATGGTGTTGACCAGCCCGATCTCGCGCAGCGTGATGAAATTGGTCAGGAAGATCGCATAAATCGGGAACATCACTTGCAGCAGGAACAGCGTGAAAAGCAGGTTCTTGCCGGGAAAGTTCAGCCGCGCGAAGGCATAAGCCGCCAGCGTGATCGTTATCAGCTGGCCAGCGAGGATCGACGAGGTGACGATGACCGAGTTGATCAGATAAGTACCAAATGGCGCTACTGACAGCGTGCTGGGATAGTTCGAGAATTTCGGGCTCGCTGGCAAGAAGCCGGCCGTCAGGTCAAAAACCTCAACATTGGTCTTCAACGAGGTGACGAGGATCCAGATCAGCGGGCTGAGCCAGAGCGCCGCCAGCGGCAGCATCACGGCATGAAGTGTATTTTCACGTAGAAAGCGACGCCAGCGGGGGCGGCGCGCCGGTGTGACGGTGGACGCCAGCGGCACGGTTTGGTTCGCGTCGTTCATCAGCGGTCCCCCAGATAGTGAACCTTGCGGCCCAGCGTCAGCGCGACAAGGCCAATCAGCCCCAGCACGAAGACCAGCAGCGCATTGGCCAGCGCCGAGGCATAGCCGATGTCCTGGTACTGAAAGCCGTTCTGGTAAATGTAGAAGGTCAGCACATTGGTGCTGTCGGCTGGGCCGCCTTGCGTCATGACGTAGACGTAGTCGAATATCTGATAGCTATGTAGTGTGCCGATAATGATGACAAAGTAGAGTGTGGGTGAGACCAGCGGAATGGTGATGTGCAATAGCCGGTGCCAGCCGTTTACCCCGTCAAGCCGCGCTGCCTCATAGAGATCTGACGGCACAAGCTTCAGCGCGGCGAGCAGGATGAGCATGAAGTAGCCCGAATATTTCCAGATGCTCATAATCATTATCGCGGGCAGCGCCCAAGAGCTGTCATAGAGCCAGTCGAGAGGTGGCAGGCCGAGGGTGCCCAGCGCCTGGTTGATTGGCCCGTAGCCCGGTGCATAAAGAAAAACCCAGACCATGCCGGCGGCCACCGAAGGGATCATAACCGGGTAGAAGAATGCTGATCGGTAGAACCCCATGCCCCGCAGCTTGCTATCCAGCGCCACAGCCAGAAGCAGCGCCACGATGATCGACAGGGGGATTGTGATCAGCGTGTAGAGCGCCGTATTGCCCAGTACCTTCCAGAACAGACGGTCGTCCAGCAGGCGGAGATAATTCTCCATCCCCAGCCAGTAGATATTCGGATCCCCCAGCAGCACGTCGTGCAGACTGAACCAGATGGACCGCAAGATCGGCCAGTAGGTGAAGGCAGCGAGGAAGATGAGCGATGGCAATAGCAGCGCATAGGCCAGCCACATCTCGTGGCGGCGCGCGCGGGCGAAGGAGGGTGACATGAGGGTATCCCGGGGAACGGAAGAAGACGCGGGCAAAAGGCCCGCGTCCTCGAAGCGTTCGACAGTTTTAGCCGCGACGGCGCAGCACGCGGGCGATCTCGCGGTTGGTTTCGGCGGTCGCGCTGACCAGGGCAGCCTGCGGCGTGATTTCGCCAGCCAGCGTTCTGTCGATGGCGCTCTTCAATGTGTCGCGGGCGCGGGAATAGGCCGGAACCTGCAAGAATGCGCCGGAATACTCGGCCTGCTTCATAGCCACTTCTGCCTGAGGCACTTCCTTGAGGTATTTCACCATTTCAGGCTGCTGCCACGAGGATTTGCGCACGGCGAGGTACCCGGTAGCACGGCTCCAGGCGGCCTGGTTCTCCGTGTTGGTCATCCAGCGCGCGAAAGTCCAGGCAGCTTCTTTTTTCGCATCCGATTGTTTCTTGGCAATCATGATCGGGCCGCCCCCCTGCGAGGCGCCAAACTGCTTTTTCTTCGGCATGAAGGCGACGCCCACCTCGAAAGGTGACGATTTGCGCAGGTTGGTCAGTGAGCCGGTCGAATGATAGAGCATCGCCGTGGAACCAGCCATGAAGTCGTTCGCCGAGCCCTGCCAGGTCGAGGCAGGCGCCATGTAGCCCGCGTCCACCATGGTTTTCCAGAATTCGAGCGCTTCGACAGCCTCGGGGCGATCCCAGAGCACCTTGTCCGCTTCCCATGGCACCAGGCCGTTCTGGCGGCAATAGCCTTCAAACATCCAGTCATGCCAGCCGCCGCCGATGATCAGGCCCCAGCGCTTCAGATCGTCGCCGTCACGTACGGTCAACACCTTGGCAGCCTCGGAAAGCTCATCCCAGGTTTCCGGCGCCTTTGTGAGGCCTGCCTTGGCGAAAGCGTCCTTGTTGTAGTAGAGCACCGGCGTCGAGGGCTGATAGGACAGGCCATAGAGCCGACCGTCAGAAACTGCGGTATTGAGGAAGCCGCCGATGAAATCGTCATAGATATCGTCAGACTTGGCCTGCTCCGTAATATCCTCCAGCGCATCAAGACCGAGGAATGTCTGTAGCGAGGAGTTGATCGGCAGCCACAGCGCCGGAGGCTCTCCTACACCCAGCGAGGTGATTACCTTTTGCTCGGTGTTGTCGTAGGAGCCAGCGTAGATTGCCTCAACCTTGATGCCGTCATGGGTTGAGTTGAACTCGGAAATCATGCCGGAAATGATCTTGTTGATGTCGCCGGAAACGCCCACCGGATACATGAACTGGAGCTTTACGGTCTCATTGGCGCGCGCGGGCGTCAGAATGCCGGGGATCGCACTGACAAACGGAGCGGCAAGCGCTGATGCCAGAAGGTTGCGTCGCGTCATGTTGAATTTTGTGGTTTTCATGCCGATTTACCTCAAATATGTGGAATTGGATCTCGCTCCATACACTGAGGCACGCGAAAACTACGCGGCGCCCAAGCTGGGTTCCATCAGATAAGTGCGCCACATAACAGAAATATGAAACTTTTGCGTGAGCAGGCCGGGCCGCTAGCAATGCGCCTGCCTCGAGTTCATTTGTGGTATTTGTGGATTATGGTGGGGTTTGGCCTTGGAGTTCGATAAAATACCGAATGCGTACGCAAAAAATTGCCCATATTATGGGTGGATTTTGGAGGCTGAGTGGTGGATTGCCTTTAAAGCCTCAAAAAATCAGGACCCCCACACATGCTGATCGCCCAGATAAGTGATTCCCACGTCCTGACCGGCGGCTGCAAGCTGGGCGGCCGTTTTGATACCGGAGCGAACTTCGACCGGCTGATTGCTAACCTGGCAGCGCAGCCGATACGGCCCGACTTGATTGTCTGCTCCGGCGATCTGGGCGAAGACGCGACACCTGATGAATATAATGTCGTGGGTAATGGCCTGCGCAGCCTTGGTATTCCGGTAATGGTCGTGCCTGGTAATCATGACAAAAGGGCACCCATGCTGTCGGCCTTGCCCGATATGGTGGGGCGCACCGAAGCGGGGCATCTATGTCAGTGCCGTATCGTACAAGGCATGGCGCTGGTCGGGCTGGATACCCTCGTTGAGGGCGCACCACACGGTACGTTGTGCGAAAAGCGCCTCGGCTGGCTGGAATGCACTTTGCGGCACTGCGCGGATCGCGAGGTTGTGCTGTTCATGCACCATCCCCCGATCATCACGGGCTTGCATGCCATGGACGCCATGGGGCTGCTGAATGGGCGTGCGGAACTGGCCGAGCTGGTTGCGCGTCATGGCAAGGTTCGCGCGATCCTATGTGGCCATATGCATCGTGCGATTTACGGCACATGCGGCAATGTTCCAGTGATCGTTTCACCTTCTGTATCGCATCAGATCGCCTTCGACCTCCGGCCGGGAGCGCCCTATGCGTTTACAGATGAAGCTCCGCAATACATGCTGCATGTCGCGACTTCTGGCGTCGGCCTTGTCTCGCATGTTGTGCGTATTTGATTTGTGGGATTCCGTAGGGGGCTTTGTGCCCCACGGATTGATCTGGCTCGAAACTCTCTCAGGTGAGTGAGCCACAGGGCATGAAGCATATCCCTTTTTGAAGGACGGAGATCATCTCGGTCCTGAAGGGGCGCGATGCCGCACTCATGCCCTCGAAGCTGTGCCGCGAGTCTGACATCAGAGATGCGGGGCTCTACATCTGGAGGTTCTGCTTTGGCGGGGGGCAAGGTAGCGCTGCTGTTTTTATAGAGTTTAAGTAGCGTATTTCAGATATCCGCCCAGCATAAGAACCGTAACTGCAAGCTGGTCACGCTGAAAAATCCGATTGGCGGTTCGCCGCGAGGGGTGATCTATCCGAAGGGCAAAAGGCGTTTCTTGTTGCCGGGCGGGCAGGGCATACCCACCCCACAGCATCATTCGGCAAGAAGTTTTGTGATTGGTGTTGCGCTGACAGGTTGCGTCGCGATTCTGCATATGGATTGAGAGCGGAGTTGTGCAAGATGGCAGGGCGTAGCGCTGCGGATCGTGAGGGCATGGCTTTCCCGATCGCAAAGTCTGAAGGCGCTCAATTGTTACGGAAAATCTGTCAGCCAGAATAACGCTGGATCAAGCGGCCTGCAATTGCTTGCACATAAGGAGATTACCGGCTCATTTTCGGCAACACCCAAAATGAAGTGTCGACCTAAATGCTGGCATCAAAATCCATTGAAGGTAAATGGTGCCCAAGGGCGGAATCGAACCACCGACACTACGATTTTCAGGCGGGAAGTTGAGCCGGCGGATCAAGGGGGTAAATGTTCTGGAGGCGGTAAACCAGCCGCTAAGAGTCAAGCACTTAGCGGGATTTTGTCTAACCCTAATGTTGCTCAAAATAGCGTTTCGTCGATAGCCAAAGGCTGCCTATCCGCCGAACTCCGCGCCATAGCCGGTGCCATTCGTCGCATTGGACGGGGCCGCTGTGCCACCCCTGAAACTATCCTGATTGAGAAGCATGAAGCCGCCGAGCGGCTGCTTGCGCTCGCCTCCCGCATGGAGGCCGCGAAATGAGCGAGAAGGGAAAATACGAAAGCGAGATCGCCTCTGCCGTTCAAGCAGCCCTGAATGGGCACGCGAAGCCGCGTCCCGGTGCAAATGCTGCACGGAAGGTTGCAGACAGGCGTCCGAGGAAGGCCAGACCTGAACAATCTCACAAGTGGCTTCAGGATTGCTCACTTGATGACAAGGGGCGGCCCTATCCGAATTTCGCCAACGTACTGCATGCCTTGCGGTGCGATCCGCTGCTTTCTGATGTGTTCGGATATGATGAAATGTCCGGCGCAGTCATGGTCATGCAGCCGCTTCCCGATCCAGTAACAGGGGGTGTTTTGCCAGAAGATGACTGGCGACCGCATGAACTCACGGGCGGAAACCTTCTAAGCGCATTGGAATACCTTCAGGTTATCGCATTTCCGCGCCTATCGAAAAGCGACCTTCATGACGCGATCGAGGCGCGAGCCAATCAAAGGAGTTTCCACCCCGTCCGGGACTTCCTCAATGAACTGACATGGGATGGCGTCCCGCGTGTCTCTTTCTGGATGCACACTTATCTCGGTGCAGAAAAGAACCGGTATGCCACCGTGATCGGCCGCATGTTTCTGATTGCCATGGTGGCGCGCGTCTTCGATCCGGGCTGTAAGTCTGACCATATGGTTGTGCTGGAAGGCCCACAGGGAGCCATGAAATCCACCGTCTGCAGGATACTCGGCGGCGAATGGTTCTCCGACAGCATGCCAGACATTACCGCTGGCAAAGATGTGCAAGTGCACCTGCGGGGCAAGTGGCTCATTGAACTGGCCGAAATGTCCCCTATCAGCAAAGCGGAAGAAAATGCTCTCAAGGCATTTCTATCCCGTTCCGAGGAACGATTCCGACCACCTTATGGACGGGTGGAGATCACGCTTCCGCGCCAGTGCGTATTCATTGGCACAACAAACCAGTCTGTTTACCTGCGGGACGAAACGGGCGGCCGGCGCTTCTGGCCGGTGAAGGTTGGCCAGATTGATGCCGACAGCCTGACCCGCGACCGCGAACAGCTCTTGGCGGAAGCACTGCATCTCTATCGGTCCGGCGAGCATTGGTGGCCGAGTGCGGACCTCGAGCGAGAATGCATCAAGCCTGAGCAGGAAGCGCGCTTTGAGGGCGACCCATGGGAGCCTGCTATCGCCCATTACGTTGTCGGCAAGAGCCGCGTCACGGTGCAGGAGATCGGACGAGAGATTGGCCTTGAACTGGGCAAAACCACAACCCGAGAGAACCGACGCATTTCCAGCGTGATGATGCGGCTGGGCTGGGAGCAACGACGGATCAAGGGTGTGCGTTGGTACATGCCATCGACCACCAACGAGGGGGTGCCAGATGGAGGATTTTAGAGAACCACTTTTCATCAATGACTTAGCAGGTGGGGTGCCAGAGGGTGCCAGACCTGCCAACGAGGGCCGCGCGTGCGTGCGCGTGTGCAATGTTCTCCATACATCTGGCACCCTCTGGCACCTCTGGCACCCCTCCTTTGTTTTCAACGGGTTGGGAGGTGACAGATGGGGTGCCAGACCACTCCCATCTGTCACCCTTCGGCAACAAGCCATGCCGGAGGCGCATGGAAAAGCCCTTCGGGTCCTTCCCCAAGGGGTTTCCTGCGGGTCCGGCGGAGCGCGAGATTTGGCTCAATTTATTGTTTTTCATAGCTAAAACAGACTTCCCAGATGCCCCAAGGTATGACGAAAATGCATGGATCAGGAGCCATTCCGGCACCGGGCAAGGTGCGAAAGAGCGACTTCGCCAAGCTCGTGAAGGTTTCGCCCGGTCGTGTTTCGCAGATGGTCAAGGATGGCCTGCCGGTGGAAGCTGATGGCCGCATTGACGTGGCCCGGGGCAAGCTCTGGATACAGGGCAATATCAGCCCGACCCGTTCCGCTGCCCAGTCCAAGCAGACCGATCTTCCCTTCGCTGCCACACCAGATGCAGCCAGCGAGCGCCTGCGGCTGGTGAAGGAACAGGCGGACAATGCCGCGCTGAAGAATGCTGCCCTGCGCCGTGACCTGCTGCCGGCGGCGGAAGTGGAGCGCGAGTGGACGGACATCATGCGACAGGTGCGGGCTGGGGTGCTTGCGGTGCCATCCCGCCTTCGCCAGACCCTGCCGCACCTGAGCGCCGCCGATATGGACGCCATAGATGCCGAATTGCGTCGTGCCCTTGAGGACCTCGCCCATGCGCAGTGAACGCCTTGCCACCGTGCGTGCCAATGCCATGCGGGCGCTGATGCCGCCGCCACGCCTGCGCCTCTCCGAATGGATTGAACAGGAACTGCGCCTGCCGGCGGACGTTTCAGCCCAGCCCGGGGCGATCCGCCTCTATCCCTTCCAGCACGGCATGGCCGACGCCATGAGCGACCCGGACATTGAGCGCGTCACCGTGGTGAAATCTGCCCGCGTGGGTTACACCACGCTGCTGGTGGGGCTGCTGGGCTCACATGTGGTGAATGATCCGGCCCCGGTGCTGTTTGTGCTGCCCACCGAGGATGACTGCCGCACCTTCACCGTGGGCAATCTTGAACCCACCTTTGGCGAAACGCCGATGCTGGCCGGCACACTGGTGGGCGAGCCGGGCGCGCAGAACCGCAACACGCTGCTTCAGCGCCGCTTCCCCGGCGGCTCGTTGAAGCTGGTAGCGGCCAAGGCTCCCCGCAATCTGCGTATGCACAACACCCGCATTCTGGTGATGGACGAGGTGGACGGCATGGAGCTGACCGCCGAAGGCAGCCCGGTGCTGATTGCCGAAAAGCGCACGCTCTCCTTCCCTGACCGCAAGATCGTGATTGGCTCGACGCCGATCTATGAGGATTCCAGCCATGTGCTGGGGGCTTATGCGCGCAGTGACCAGCGCGTGTTTGAAGTGCCATGCCCCCATTGTGGCGAGTTTCATGAAATCCGCTGGGCCGATATTCACTGGCCGGAAGGCAGGCCGGAGGATGCGCACTGGTGCTGCCCTGGCTGCGGGTGTGTGGTGGAGGAGCGGCACAAGCTGCGAATCGTCAGCGAAGGCCGCTGGCGAGCAACGGCTCCCCATGTGAGGGGTCATGCCGGATTTCGCATCAACGCCCTTGTGTCGCCGCTGGCAAACGCTGCATGGGGCAAGCTGGCTGCCGAGTTCCTTTCCGCAAAGGATGATCCGGGGCTTTTGCAGACCTTCATCAACACCGTGCTGGGGGAAGGCTGGCGCGAGGCAGGTGAGGAAATTGACGACAGCGCCCTTGCCGCCCGGGCCGAACCCTTCTCACTGGATGCCCTGCCACCGGACGTGCTGGCTATCACCGCCGGCATTGACGTGCAGCATGACCGGCTCGAGGCCACCTTTGTGGGCTGGGGCCGCACGGGAGATGCTTTCGTGCTGGGCGCGCGGGTGGTGTGGGGGCTGCCGGATGCCAGCGAGACATGGGCGGAACTGGATGACCTGCTGAAGATGCGCTTTGCGCACCCGCTGGGCGGGCAGCTTGGGGTGGATGCGGCGGCGGTGGATTCATCCGATGGCGCGACCATGGCCCATGTCTATGCCTTCGCCTTTCCCCGGGCGGTGCGCAAGGTGCTGGCCATCAAGGGAGCGGCGGGGGCGCGGCCGTGGATCGAGAAATCGCGCCAGAAGGGCAAGGGCGGCGCGCTCTGGATTGTGGGGGTGGATGGCATCAAGAGCCATATCATGGCCCGGCTCTCACGCGGGCGGGCGCTGCGCTTCTCCAATAGCCTTCCTGCCGTCTGGTATGAGCAACTGGCCAGCGAGCGGATTGTGGTGCGCTACACGCGCGGCCAGCCGCAACGGCGCTTTGAGCGCATTCCCGGGCGGCAGGCAGAGGCGCTGGATTGCACCGTCTATGCCTTCGCGGCCCACCAGCTTCTGAATGTGAATTTTGACCTGCGGGAGGATGGGCTTCGGCGGGGCGTGGAGGATGCCGCGCCGAAGGTGAAGGCGGTGGTTAAGTCAAAGTGGATGGGGTGAGAAGCTTAGCACCCCGTTTTTCTTAAAAACCTTTCAATGCGCAAGACGATATAAGGAAGTATAAACTGAATATAAATACTTAACGCACTGAAATCATGCGCCTATAATCCAGAGACAGAAAATATATAATAAAATAATTTATTAATTATATTTTCGATTGAAACCGCAATAAAAACATCAACAATATCTGATATAGCATGCTATGCGTTTAGTTTCATCATAAATCCATTTGTTTGAATTTTAAGGTTGTAAAAATAGCGCGATTCGCGTCGAGTCAAAAGGGCTGGGCGCCAGATACCTTCCGCAACCGCACCCCTGCGCCACCACCGTTCTCTGGGATGAACTCGACGCCTGCTTCTTCAAGCGCGCGCTGAATGGCTTCCACCGTGCGGGGCTTCAGTTCCTCGCCTGCCTCGAGGCGCGCTACAGTGGTAGGGGATACCTGCGCCAAAGCCGCAAGTTCGCGAACTCCCAGCTGCAAAGCGGCCCTTGCCATTCGGCATTGTGCTGCGTTCAAAGTGTAACCCTGTTACAAAAGTGGTTGACACAGCCAATCCCAGCATGTGAAAAGCTGTAACCACGTTACAAATATGTTCGTTTATACCACAGGAGAACGCGCATGGGCACCCATGTTCGCGAACGGGAAAGTCATGTCCTGGAATTCGTGATGGTGGAGCGGGAGCTTCTGCGCCGCCGGATGGAGGCGGCCATAGAGGCCATGCTTGTGATGCTGGACGAACTGGATGGCGACCCAGACCTTGAGCCAGAAGAAGACGAGCCATGGCTCGGCTGGCCAGATGACCCGGAATCCCCCTTCATAGGCGGCGGACCGACAATCGAAGGCGAAGGCTCGGCTTGGCCGGAAGACTTCGACCAGAGCCACCACGGAAAAAGCAGCGGGCGCGGCTGGCCCTTCTTCTGCGACACGCACGACCTTGAACCCAACCTTGGCAGCACTCAAGGCACCTCACAGGTGCACTGGGCCGAAGGCGCTTTCGATGATGCGGAAGGCGACGAGCATGACGGGCGGGAGCCTGATGGATGCGTGGCGACGATGGCGGCGTGACAATGGGCGCACAACATCTGTTGACAGACAGAGGCTCTGCAAGGCATAGTTCTGTATCAATACAGTTCGTGAAGTGCACGCCTATGACTGACGATGATTACGACAAGCTCCGTGGTGGCAATGCCTCCCATCTCCCCGCTGAAGTGGCACTGATGCGGAAGCAGGCCGCTGCCCGGCAGCATCTGTTTGAGGGAGCCACGGACCTTTTCGATGATCTGAACGGATGCACCTTCACGGCAGAACAGGTGTGCATCGGGGCGAAAATCTCCGGTGACATTCTCACCAACTATTTGCGCAAGCAGGGGCTGAACCTCTTTTCGCCTGCCACAGGACAGGGCCGCGCCCGGCGTTTTTGTCTGGCTGACGTGTACACGACAGCCACGGTTGCAGCGCTCGCGGACCTGAGCGGAAAGACCCGCTATTGCACGGCCTCTGTATGGCGGCATTTTGCGCTGGACCCCATCCTTCAGCAGATGGGCATGGGTGAGCATAATGATGCCGACCTGCCTGAAGGCTTCGAAGCGCAGGCGGACAGCTACATCAATGATGTGATTGCCAGCGCCCGCAATGGCGTACCGGCATTTTTCTGGCGCGACCCGGCCAAACCCTTTCTTTTCCTGTTGCGCTCGACCACGACCTATTCAGGCGAGTTTGTTTCCTTCTTTCAGCAAGACTTAGATGGCGACCTACTGAAGCAGTTTGGCTCCGGCATTTTCATAAACCTCACAGCCCTGTTCACCGAGGTGGACAAGCGGCTTGAACCGACCTGCTGGGGGTGAGCCATGGCCTTCCCTTGGACCAACCCATTCCGACGAACGAACAAAACCAGCGCGAATCAAGCTCGTTCCGTGAACGCTGCATCGGCCAAGTGGCCGGATGACCCGCGCACAATCTCTGCGGCGGCGGATATTCGCGCGGCCAGCGGCACGGTGAGCCAGCGTGTGGCCGGGCTTTATCTGAATGCCCCGGTGGTGCGCTCTGGCGTGGCCTTGCTGGTGAGTTACATTGCCGGTGCCGGCACGCGGGTGAACACGCCCGATCAGGATACAGACCGCGCTTTCAACAGCGGGCGGCTCGATCCCTCGCGCACCATGTCCATCACCGCGCTGCAACGGGCGGCGGTGCGCTCATGGGTGATTTCCGGTGAAATCCTTGGCCTGCACCGGGTGGTGGAAGGGCGCTATGCCTTCCAGCTTCTGGATGCCGCCCAGCTTGATGCCACCAAGAATGAGGCTTTCGCAGCCGGTGGCGGCGTTATTGCCGGGGTGGAGCGGGATGGCGCGGGCGTCATTCGCGCCTATTGGATTTTGCCCCATGCGCCCGGTGACCCTTTCGCCACCGCCACGGCATCCGTGCGGGTGCCGGCGGAAGATGTGGTGCATGTGTTTGAGGCGGAATTTCCCGGGCAGGTGCGCGGCATTTCTCCGCTGACTCCGGTGCTGGGGCAGCTGCACCATGCCGATATTGCGCTGGAAGGCCGGCTGCGCCAGCTTCAGGTTTCGGCCATGACGGTGGCGCTTGTGACCACCACGGACGGCACGAACCCGTTCGACGGCGACCCCAACCCCAGCCTTGAACCCGGCGCCATTATTCGCCTTGCCCCGGGCGAGACGGTGACCCCGATGAACGGGCCGCAAAGCCCGGACTTCAACGCCTTCGTCAAGGTGCTGTTCCGGCAGATCGCCTCTGCCCTTGGCGTGACCTATGAGGACCTGCTGGGGGACCTTGAGGGCGTCAACTATTCCTCTTTCCGGGGCGGTGCCCTGACCGCACGGCGCAAGGCGGAAGCCCTGCGCAAGGTGCTGCTGATTGAAGGCTTCCTCGAGCCGATCTTCGCGCGCTGGCAGGCCATTGAGCGGCTGGCCGGGCGCGCGGGTGAAGACGTGGTGCCGGCATGGATTGAACCGGCATGGCCGCAAATCGACCCCGAGAAGGAAGCCGCGGCAGATATTGCCCTGCTCGATGCCGGCCTGAAATCGCGCCGCGAGATCGTGGAAGCACGCGGACGCGAGTTCGCTACCGTGGCTGATGAAATCGCCTCTGACACGCTGCGCACCACCACGGGAGAAGCCGCATGAATGCCCCTGTGACCAGCCCGCCTGTGTTGCGCTTTAATGCCCCCGCACCGGGAAGCTGGAATGGCGAGAGCCGCACCTTCACCGTGGTGGTGGCCACCAGCGCCGATGTGGAGCGCGGCAGCCATATTGAGCGCATGGAGCTTGCCGGCTTTCCCCTGCCGGAAAGCCTGCCGCTGATGGTGAACCATTCCGCCGATGTGCGCGACCAGGTGGGCACGCTGCGCAATTTCCGCCTTGAGGCGCTGGACGGCGGGCACACCGCCCTTGTGGCAGATGGCCAGCTTTCTGCCGGTGCACCCTCGCCGCTGGAAGCGCTTCTTGCTGAAGGGGCGCTGAAGAATTTCTCGGTTTCCTTCTCTGTCAGCCACTGGCGTGAGAGCCGGGCCGATGGACGGCGCGTGCGTATCGCCAGCCGTGGCCGGCTGATCGAAGGCAGCTTCGTTGTCAGCCCGGCAGACCCTCTTTCCCAAATCAGGAGCAACCCCATGCCTGCCCCCGTACCTTCTTCCCCTTCGCCTTCTGCGCCGCCGGTTGATCCGGCTCCGGTGAATCGCATGAGCGATGATGCCTTCACCATCATTTGCCGCAATGCCGGCGTGCCGGATGAGATTCGCGACGCGCTGGCTTCCTCGCCTGCATCGGATGATGTGCGCCTGCGCATGGCGCTTGCGGCGGTAGAACGCCAGCAGCCGGCCATCCAGACCAACCGCGCCCACAATGACACCTCGCTGGATAACCCGGCGGTGCTGCGCACGGCGCTTTCCGGCTTCTATGATGCCATCAACCGGGGCGCGGCTCCCGAGGGTGCGGCGGCCGGGCTGTTTGCGCAGGGTGAACGGGCGGTGGCCGAACGGTTGTGCCGCAATGCCGGCATTGAAACGCTGGGGTTAAGCGATGCGGAAGTGATGCGCCGCGCCGCGACCACCGGCGATTTTGCCATTGCTGCCGGGGCAACCTTTGGCCTTGCCATGCGGCGCGAGATGGAAGCGGCGGCTTCCCCCATTGCGGCGCTGTTTGGCCGGGATACGGTTTCCACATTCAATGCCGAAGTGCGCGGCATGGTGGACTGGACCACTCTTGCCATCGCCGACCGGCTGGAAAGCGGCCACTACAGCCACTCTTATATCAGCGAGAGCGGCGAGGAAGTGAAGGTGGCGGTGCTGGGTGGCATCACCTCGCGCAGCTATGAACTGGGCATCAATGCCGGTGGGCGGCTGGGGAATGAGGGCGTGCAGTTTGGCAAGCGCCTCACGGCTGAAATCGCTGACAGGCAGGTGACCTTTGTGGAGCAGGCCAGCGCGGCAGGCCCGACCATGAAGGACGGCAAGACCGTGTTTCATGCCAGCCGGGGCAATGTGGGCACGCTGACCCTCGACGGCAGCACCGAAATTGCCCAGTTGATGAAGGCGCGCTCTGACATGGCAGCCCGCAAGGGCGCGGGCAATGTGATGATTGGCCAGTATCCCACCCACTGGCTGGTGCACCGGGACTTTGAGGAAACCGCCCTGCGGTTGCTTTCCAGTGTGCAGGCCAGTGCCGTGGGTGATGTGAACGTGCTGGCAGGCCGCATGAAGGTGGTGGTGGAACCGCGCCTGACCAACCCGGCAAAAAGCTGGCTGGTGGTGGAGCCTGCACGCATGGATGGCGCGGTGCGCGTGTTCCTTCAGGGGCAGGAAGCGCCTTTCACCGATAGCCGGATCGACTTCGAGACCGACGCGGTACAGTTCAAGATTCGCCACCCCTTCGGCCTTGGCTGGCTGGAATGGCGTTCGTGGACCCGCCTCGACCATGTGGAAGGCTGAGGGCCATGGGCACCAGCCTCGAGGATATGCGCGCGCAGCTTGAGCAACTGCGCAGGCAGCGCGCCTCTGGCGTGAGCCGCCTCGTGGTGCGCTCGCCGCTCACACAGCAGGAAACCGAGTTTCGCTCTGATGCGGAGATGGCAGCCGCCATTGCCGATCTTGAAAGCCGCATTGCCGCCGCGCTGAAACCGGCGCGGCGCATCATCTATCCCACTGTTTCCAAGGGCTACTGACCATGCAGAATTTTGTTCATCCCGGCGATGTGCTGGCCTTCACCGCGCCCGCTGGCGGCATTGCCTCTGGCGAGGGGCACCTGTTTGGCGCGCTGTTCGGCGTTGCCGCCACCTCTGCCCCGGAGGGGGTAAAGGTGTCCGTGCAGGTGGAAGGTGTTTTCACCCTGCCCAAGGCCACGGGCGGGCTTTCAGAGGGGCAGGCCATCTATTGGGATGCCACCTCCAAGCGCTGCACGGCGACAGCCACCGGCAACAGCCTGATTGGCCATGCTGCCGCCGCCGCTGCTGCCGACAGCATGGCCGCCACCGTGCGGCTGGCCGGGTGAGAGGGGGAATGTGTGATGGCACCAATGGTTCAACTGAACGTCACAGCGCAGCCCTACCGCATGATGAAAAAGGGGGAAGCCGCATCCTATTGCGGCCTACCGCTCACACGTTTTGAGCGCCTCTGCCCTGTAGCTCCCGTTGTCTATCCCGACGGGTCAAAGCTATGGGACGTACGCGACATGGACTTGTGGCTTGACGGCTTGAAGGGCGGAGACATCTCCGGCGATGACGCCATTCTGGACAGGCTGGGCTGACCATGACCTTGATCCGCGTGAAAGGCTTCAAGATATTCGAGGACCGTCACGGTAAAATGCGCTGCTACCATCGCAAGACCGGCACGCCCATTGATCTTCTGAAGGCTCCCATAGGTAGTGCTGCATTCATTGCAGAATGCGCGCGCATCGCAGCGCTATCCAGCATGGCGGAAACGACACGGCCCGGCACGCTGGGGGCGCTGATTAAAGCTTATCGTGAAAGTGCAGCCTTTCAGGCGGACATTAAGCGCGTGACCCGAAATGGCTATCAGCGTGTATTCGACTATCTGAAGCCCATTGAAGATACGCCACTCACTCGTTTCACATCACCCTTCATCGTGAAGTTGCGAGACAAGGCTCTACAGAAGCATAAGCGCCACTTTGCCAATTATCTGAAAACGGTTCTGGCTCTGCTTTTCGAGTGGGGCAAAGAGCGCGGGCACATGAAAGAGAACCCGGCCAAGGGCATTCGAGCGCTGCGCCGGCCCAAGGGCCAGAGCAAGCAGAATCGCAGATGGAGTGATGCGGAGCGCGAAGCTGTTTTGGCTGCCATGCCGCCACACATGCTGCCCGCCATTGGATTGATGATGTTCACGGGATTGGGGCCGCAAGATACATTGTCGCTGCCAAAGACTGCTTTTAGAGAAGGCAAGATCAGCACTGCCAGATCCAAAACAGAGCACGGCGTAATATGGCCAGTCATCGCACCGCTGCGAAGCATTCTGGACAAAGCGCCAGCACATGACGCGATCACGCTGTGCGCCAACTCGAAGGGGGAGCCATGGACGGGCTCCGGCTTTCGGTCATCGTGGGCAACACTGCGAAAAAGGCTTGAAGAGCAGGGCAAGGTTCAACCTGGCCTCACGCTCTACGGCTTGCGCCATACGGTGGCGGCAATCCTGCGGGAGGCGGGAATTGACCTGCGACAGATTGCCGATGCGCTTGGCCAGAAAACAGAGGTGATGGCCCAGCACTATTCCAGCGAGGCGGACCTGACCCGGACAATGAAGGGCGTGGCGGAGACGCTCGAAACCGAAGTGAACAATCGCCGAACAGCTTCTGTCAAACCGGAGTGAAATTAATGTCAAACCATGACCAGATCACCGGCCAACGGAAGACATATATCAATCATTTCAATGAGATGAATGGTGCCCAAGGGCGGAATCGAACCACCGACACTGCGATTTTCAGTCGCATGCTCTACCAACTGAGCTACTTGGGCGCTCCGCTCTGGCCGTGTTGGCCTCGGAGTGACGCCGTGTATAAGGAGGATCTGACGGGCTGTCCATACCCTAAATACATTCTCTTGCCGGGCTGTGGAAAAGCAGGTTCGCAAAGCTTGATGAAACTGTGATGACCGCATGTGCTGACGGCTTGCAAGCGCGACGTTTGTGGCGGGGTAAACCTGGCCCCATATTCAGGAACCAAGAGCGGGGCGGGGAAACACGCCGTCACAATCCCACTTTCGCCATGTTTCAATCCTTTTTTGTCAAAATCAGGGGAATATGGCGCTGGGCGTGATGCCGGGTGCTTGGTGGAAGTCTTGAAAATCCTGCTGCAATGGTGTGTTCTGCGCACCTGCAAAGACGCCGATATGGCGTGGGCTATGGAGCGGGATGCAGGATGAAGGGGCGCAAGGCAATGAAGTGCGTGTCAAGCGGGCAGAATAACGAGACCGCTCCATCCTGCGAAATGGCGTCCCCGCGCGCTGTTCTTTCTCGTTCCGGTCGCATTCTCACGCGTCTTTGCGTTGGCGGCGTTTTTGCTCTTTCCCTTGCGGCCTGTACGACCGTTGACGGGGGCAAGAAAATTGATGCCACCCAGACAACAGAGGCGCCACCCAAAGCCAAGAAGACCCGCGTGAGCAGTGCGACGGGCGGCTATTACAAGGTTGGAAAGCCTTATACGGTACGCGGGAAAACCTATTATCCCAAGGCGGATGAGGATTATTCCGAGGTTGGTATGGCCTCATGGTACGGGGGCGGGTTTCACGGCGGCAAAACGGCCAACGGTGAAACCTATAATATGATGTCCATATCAGCGGCTCATAAAACCCTGCCCATGCCCTCCTATGTGAGGGTGACGAATCTGAAGAACAATCGCTCCATCATCGTGCGCGTGAATAATCGCGGCCCCTTTGTTCGTGGTCGCCTGATTGATGTTTCCAAGCGCACGGCCGAATTGCTGGATTTCAAGCAGTTCGGCGTTGCAAAGGTGCGCGTGGATTATGTGGGGCCGGCTTCTATTGATGGGTCGGATCACAAGCAGTTGGCGGGTACGTTGCGTACGGATGGCGTTCTGGCCTCGCTTCCCGGACAGGAGAGCGCCGTGCAGGTGGCAGAGGCGAAACCTCTTGTGCCGGAAATGCCGGAAGTGGTGCCTGCCAGCCATGGTGAAATTCCTGTGCCATTGACGCGTCCGGCAGATGCGCAAGATCAGGTGCAGGTTGCGTCTGCGGAATGGGTAACCGGGTCAGAGCCTGTGAGCGGTCTGGGTTATGCCGGTGTTCCGGGCTCGGATGCCGGGCAATAAGGTTGCTGTGTGTCTCGTCGTTTCGTGAAAGAACGATCCGGGCCGGTGAGGGAGGCTGGGCTTTCCCCGCCGCTTATTGCGACGATGCGCACATTTTTGCCCAGCCTGAGGGCAGGGGCTTTTTATACCATTCTTTTTGCGATGTTTTGTGCCACGGGGCTGGGTCGAGCTTGGGCGTTCGATGTTTCCGCCCCGATCGCGTTGCTGGTGGACGAGAATACTGGAAGCGTACTTTTTGAGAAAGACGCCGAAAAGTCCGCGCCGCCTGGTTATCTGGCAAAGGTGATGACAGCGACCATCGTTTTTCAGGCATTGAAAGATGGTCGGATCTCTCTGGATACTCCCTTCATCGTCAGCGTGGATGCATGGCGTCGCGGTGGCGGTCCCGCACGCAAGGCGGCGATGTTCGCTGAGGTGAATAAGCCAGTGCGTGTTGAGGATTTGCTTGCGGGGGCACTGGTTGTTTCAGGCAATGATGCGGCGCTGACGCTGGCGGAAGGGTTGGCCGGCAGCGAAGAAGCCTTTGTGCAGCGCATGAATGAAGTGGCGCGCACGCTTGGCATGGAGCATACGCATTTCTTCAACGCCACTGGCTATGATACGCCAGAACAACTCTCTACGGCGCGGGATATGGCTATTTTAGCCCGCCACGTTATTTCTGCCTATCCGGCATTTTATCCCTTTTTCTCTCGGGGAGAGATCCACTGGAACCGTATTCGCCAGCGCAATCGTAACCCCTTGATGCGGGCCGATATTGGTGCTGATGGTTTGCAGGCGGGCTGGGTTGAGGGGGGTGGTTATAATCTTCTGGGTTCGGCCCAGCGGAATGGGCGTCGCCTGATTGTCGTCGTGCTTGGTGCTGAAGACGAAAGGATGGCGCTTTCGGATGCCAGGGGCTTGCTGGAATGGGGTTTTGACAGTTTTACCGTGCAGCAGATCTTTCCCGCCGGCGCGAGAATAGGCGTGGCGCAGGTTTTCGGTGGGCGGGAGAATGGCGTACCCCTTGCCGCGCAGGGGTCGGTTCATGTGCTGGCAGCACGTCATGGCCGGAAGGACATTTCAGCCCGTGTGATATATGTGGGGCCTGTGCGTGCGCCGGTGGTTAAAGGCCAGCAGGTCGCCCGGCTGGAAATATCCCGTGCTGGCGGTAAGGTGCAGGATGTTCCTCTTTATACGGCTGGTGATGTCCCCATGGGGTCTTTATGGCAGCGCGCGATTGATGGTGTCCGGGCTCTTGTGGGAGATGCCACCCGTTCCGTCGGCCGGAAAATCAGGGCGGCGGTGCAGTGATGCAGCTCATGCGCGGTAAATTCATCACACTTGAAGGTGGAGAGGGGACGGGTAAGTCCACTCAGGCCCGGCGCTTGGCGGCGCATTTGCGGACGCGCGGGCTGAGCGTTCTGGAAACGCGCGAGCCGGGGGGCTCGGCAGGTGCCGAGGCCGTGCGGCATGTGCTGCTTTCCGGCGCGGCTCAGCCTTTCGGTTCTGAAGCAGAAGCTCTGCTGTTTGCGGCGGCCCGTGCAGACCATATGGATGAAACCATTCGCCCGGCGCTTGAGGCCGGGCATTATGTCATCTGTGATCGTTTTATTGATTCCTCCCGCGTTTATCAGGGAGCTGTCGGGCAGGTGGACGCTGAGCTGCTGGATGCTCTGGAAGCTGTCGCCATTGGTGAGGATCTGCCTGATCTGACGCTGGTTCTGGATGTTCCGACAGAACTAGGCCTGTCTCGAGCAGAAGCGCGCGGCAAGGCGGATCGTTTCGAACGCGAAGGGCTTGCCTTTCACGAAGCGGTGCGCACGGCTTTTCTGGCGCTTGCAGAAAACAGTTCTCGCCATGTGGTGATCGACGCGCGTGGCAGCGTGGAGGATGTCACCCAGCGAATGATTGCGACCGTTGAGGCACGTCTTTTCCCCGCCATGCCTGCACGTCCCATGTTGCAGGAGGGGCAAGCTCATGAGTGAGCTGCTTGCAGGAGATGTGCTGCCCGGTACGCCAGCGCCGCGGGAGCAGGACAGGCTGTTCGGCCATCATGAGTTGGAGGCCGAACTTCTGGGCGAATGGCGGGCGGGGCGTTTGCCACATGCTCTACTGCTGGGCGGGCTGGAAGGAATCGGCAAGGCGACGCTGGCTTACAGGCTGGCGCGGATTGTTCTGGCTGGCGGTGTTGCGCCGGGCAGTCATGATCTGAGCCTGCCGCCAACCGACCCTGTGTTCCGGCAGGTTGCTTCTCTCACCCATCCAGATCTTCTGGTGCTGCGCCGTGCGCCGGAGGCGGGTGAAGACAAAATCCCCACGGTAATCCCGGCCGAAATGGTGCGGCGGGTCCGCGCCTTTTTCGGAGCAACTGCGGCAGGTTCGGGCTGGCGTGTCTGTATTGTTGATGCGGTGGATGATCTGAACGCTTTCGGTGCAAACGCGTTGCTGAAGACATTGGAGGAGCCGCCGCCGCGTGCGCTGTTTATCCTCATCACCCATGCGCCGGGCCGGGTTCTGCCCACTATTCGCTCTCGCACACGATTGGTAAAATTGCGCCCTCTGGCCGTGGATGATGTGCTGGCGGCGCTGGACCACCTGCGTACCCAAGGTGTTGAACTGGAGCCTGCGGGCTTGCAGGCCGCTGCGGAAGCCAGCCAGGGTAGTGTGCGGCGCGCCCTCATTCTGGCGCGGGGAGAGGGCATGGAGGTACGCTCCGCCACCTTGCGCGCCCTTTCTCAATTGCCCTCACCGCGCGCGGATGAGCTTCATGCCCTCGGTGCTCGCTTGCAGGGGGACAGGGCTGATGGGCTGGATCTCTTCATTGAAGCTGTGAGCGATTATATCGCCGAACGAGCAACTTCCGGGCAGGAAGAACGACACCGCCTTGTCCGACTGGGCGAGGTATGGGAGAAAGTGCGACGCAGCGCGGTGGAGGCGAACGTGTTCAACCTCGATCGCAAGGCGCTGGTCTTTCGTATTTTTGCCGATCTCGCCGAGGCGGTGCGTTAAGCATCTGCCGGTGGACGACAACCGCTTGAGTTGCATGATGCCTGCAAAATCGCCCTTCTACATTACCACCGCCATCGCCTATCCCAATGGTGTGCCTCACATGGGCCACGCCTATGAGGCGATTGCCAGCGATTGCATCGCGCGTTTCATGCGGCTGGATGGGCGCGATGTGCGCTTTCTCACCGGCACGGATGAACACGGCATCAAGATGCTCCAGACCGCCCAGAAGGCTGGCCTGCCGGTGGATGAACTGGCGGATCGCAATGTGGCGCGCTTCCAGGAGATGGTTGATACTTTCCAGATCTCGGTTGATGATTTCATTCGCACCACACAAGAGCGCCACTACACATCCTCACAGGCGATCTGGGAAAAGATGGCCGCGAATGGGGATATTTATAAATCCACATATTCCGGCTGGTATTCGGTTCGCGATGAAGCCTATTACGCGGAAGGCGAAACCACGCTGAATGATGAAGGCGTGCGCCTTGGCCCGCAGGGCACGCCAGTGGAGTGGGTTGAGGAGGAGAGTTATTTCTTTCGCCTCTCCGCCTACCAGGACAGGTTGCTGGCCTATTATCGCGACAATCCGGATTTCATCATGCCAGAGGCGCGCCGCAACGAGGTGGTGAGCTTTGTTTCCGGTGGCCTGCAAGACCTCTCCATCTCACGCACCACATTTGACTGGGGCATTCCCGTGCCCGGCGATGAGAAGCACATCATGTATGTGTGGGTGGATGCGCTGACCAATTACATTACAGCCCTTGGCTATCCGAATGTCGAGAACGAGCTGTTCCAGACCTTCTGGCCGGCCAATCTACATATCATCGGCAAGGATATTATCCGCTTCCATGCGGTCTATTGGCCGGCCTTTCTGTGGTCTGCCGGGCTGGAGGCGCCTCAGCGTGTCTTTGGGCATGGCTTCCTGTTCAACCGCGGGGAGAAGATGTCCAAGTCGCTGGGCAATGTGGTGGATCCGTTCGATCTGGTGGCGACCTATGGCGTGGATGCCATCCGTTATTTCTTCTTGCGGGAAGTGTCCTTCGGGCAAGATGGATCTTACAGTCACGAATCCATCGTGAACCGAATGAATGCTGACCTCGCCAATGATCTGGGCAATCTGGCGCAACGTTCCCTGTCCATGATCGCCAAGAATCTTGATGGTATCGTGCCGGAGCCGGGTCCGCTTGCACCGGAAGATGAGGCCATGCTGGCGATGGCCGATGAGATGCTGGAGAAGAGCCGCGAGGCCATGGGCGCGCAGGCCATTCATCAGTATCTCAATGCTGTCTGGGCTGTAGTGGGTGAGGCCAATCGTTATTTTGCCGCCGCTGCCCCCTGGGCCCTGCGCAAGACAGATCCGGCCCGGATGGGCACCGTGCTGTGGGTGACGGCGGAGATTATTCGCCAGGTCGGTATTCTGGTGCAGCCCGTTATGCCGGAGAGTGCGCGCAAGCTTCTTGATCTGGTCGCGGTTGAGGAGGATGCGCGTGACTTCTCCCGGCTTGGTGCTGTCGGTCGTTTGTCCGCCGGGCGGGAGTTGCCGGCGCCACAGGGTGTCTTCCCGCGTTATGTTGAGCCGGAAACAGCCTCTTGAGGGGGAATGCCGGCGGCTGAAAGTTGCCCTGATGCCACTGAGGGGCAGGAAGTGCACGATGAATGACAATTCCTGCCTGTCTTGCTGTCTCGGGGCATTGCCGAGTGCGATGCGATGTGGCTTTAACATTTAAGGCATATTGTTGCTGCAAGTTTATGGGTGAGTTGAGACTCGCCATTTGAGGGAGGCTTTGGGAACCGTGTTGGCTACGAAAGCTGCGCCGCTGAAGGGTGCAAAATGGGTCTGCACGCTGGCGTTCACGGCGGCGTTGGCAGCCTGTGCGGGAAGCGAGCAGCGCACTGGCGCACGGCCGAGCTATGATCCGCTGCCTCCCATGATGCCCGATCAACAGCCTATGGCCCCGCAGGGGCCTGCCGTGCCTCGCATTGAGGTGCGTCTGGAAGGGGCGAATGCTACGCTGGTGCGGGGTCGTCTTGCCACAGCGCGTCGGGCACGGGGCTACACCATTACGGTGGATCAGCCCTCACACCTTGTGGCTGAGAAAATGCTCCCTGCGGACGAGGCGCTGAAGCGCACCAATGGTGCATCTTCCGATGCGGCTTTCCGGCTGGACTATGTCTTCAACACTTCGGGTGGGGCCGTCACTGTGTCGTTGGAAGCGGCTGTTGTGACCAATCCTGGGCGGCCGGGGGAAATGGTTCGTCCCATTACCATGCCGCCGGGTGATGCCGCCGCTCTGAAGCAGGAAATCGCTGACGCTGGCTGATCTCCGGTTTTGAAAAAAAAGGCGGGTGATCAGGTCGCGCCGGTTTTGTCGTCCGTCTTTCTTTCAGTCTGTAAAACTTGCTATGCCTCTCGCTGGACAGGCCCGGCGAACCATGAATTGTAGCGGCTTGCTGCCTCATGGCTTGGCGTGATGGTGCGCAGCTATGGCGCTGCCGGGGCGTCCGCACATTTTGGAACTGTGTGGAACATCATGCTTGTTGATAGCCATTGCCATCTCGACTTTCCCGATTTCGCCGCTGAATTGCCCGAAGTGGTGGCGCGTGCGCGGGCGGCTGGTGTCACCCATTGTGTCACCATTTCCACGCGGCTGAGCGCCTTTGAACAGGTGCGCTCCATTGCAGAGCAGTTTGATGGAATCACCTGTTCTGTGGGGGTGCATCCTCTGGAGGCCGCTGCGGAGCCTGATGTCACAACAGCGCAGATCGTGGAATTGACGCACCACCCGAAGGTGGTGGCCATCGGTGAGACCGGGCTGGATTATCATTACGATCCTGCCTCCCGTGATGTGCAAATTCGGGATTTTCGCGCCCATATCGGCGCCGCGCGCGAAACCGGCCTGCCTCTGGTCATCCATGCGCGGGATGCAGATGAGGATGTTGCTGCTATCCTGGAAGAGGAAACCGCAAAGGGGCGCTTTCCCTTTCTGCTACACTGTTTTACGGCAGGGCCGGAACTGGCGCGACGGGCTCTGGCGCTTGGTGGCTACATCTCCTTTTCTGGCATCATTACCTTCAAGAAAAGCCAGGATTTGCGAGATATTGCGGCCAGCGTGCCGGAAGACCGTATTCTTGTCGAGACAGACTCGCCTTATCTTGCGCCCACGCCACATCGCGGCAAGCGCAATGAGCCATCTTTTGTGCGCGAAACAGCTAAAGTGCTGGCTGAAGCACGTGGCGCAAGCCTTGAAGAG
Source organism: Haloleucobacter albus (assembly GCF_052492075.1). NCBI lineage: Bacteria > Pseudomonadati > Pseudomonadota > Alphaproteobacteria > Hyphomicrobiales > Xanthobacteraceae > Haloleucobacter > Haloleucobacter albus. The sequence continues at coordinate 5,713 of NZ_JBQWAS010000010.1, read as the reverse complement.
GTAGCGCAGGCAACGACGCGAAATTTCTTCACGCTGTTTTCCAAGGCAAAAAGCTGATGCAATGCGCCTCGGCGCATATGCGGGGAGGGGCCATGAATCACGATTCTTATGATGACGCTTATCTGCGTGCCATTCTGAAGGACGTGCGTAACATTGCTGTCCTGGGGGCCAGCGCCAATAGCGCGCGCCCCTCTTATGAGGTGATGCATTATCTGGCTGAGCACGGCTACAAGGTTTTCCCCATTAATCCGGGGCAGGCGGGCAAGCAGGTGGCGGGCCTGACATTTTATGCGCGCCTTGCCGATGTGCCTGAACCCATTGATATGGTCGATATTTTCCGCGCTCCTGAAAATCTGCCTGATATTCTTCAGGAGGTTTTGAACCTTAAGGTGCGCCCCAAGGTGTTCTGGGCTCAGTTGGAAGTGCGGGATGATGCTGTCGCCGCCGAGGCTGAAGCTGCCGGCCTGAAAGTGGTGATGGATCGCTGCCCCAAGATTGAATATCCGCGTTTGCTGGGGGCGGAGAGTTGAGTTTGGAGTGCATCTAAATTCAACAAAATTTATAAAAATTGTTGATTTTTGAGATCGGCAGGCGGAATGATAGGCCCCTATCGGTCGGCAAGCGGGAGATTGCTTCATGAGTGAAGAGAATAAAGCCTCGGAAGGGGCGCATGTGCCGGGCTTCGCCACTCTTGCCGTGCACGCCGGCGCACAGCCAGACCCCACCACAGGGGCCCGTGCGACGCCGATTTATCAGACCACATCCTATGTTTTCAATGATGTGGACCATGCGGCTTCCCTGTTCGGCCTGCAAGCTTTCGGCAATATCTATACACGCCTTACAAACCCGACCACGGCTGTTCTGGAAGAGCGCGTTGCTGCTCTGGAAGGTGGTGCGGCGGCTGTGGCAACGGCTTCTGGCCATGCTGCCCAGCATCTGATTTTCCATACGCTTCTACAGCCGGGTGATGAATTTATTGCCTCGCGCAAGCTTTATGGCGGCTCCATCAACCAGTTCACCCATGCGTTCAAGAATTATGGATGGAATGTGGTGTGGGCTGATACTGATGATATCAGTTCCTTCGAGCGCGCGCTTTCGCCGAAGACCAAGGCGATTTTCGTGGAAACCATCGCTAATCCCGGTGGCGTCATCACGGATCTTCAGCCGATTGCAGCTATCGCCCGCAAGGCCGGTGTACCGCTGATCGTCGATAATACGCTTGCGACGCCCTATCTGTGGAAGCCGATTCAGGATGGCGCGGATATCATCGTGCACTCCGCTACAAAATTCATGGGCGGGCACGGAACGTCCATGGGTGGCGTTGTGGTTGATGCCGGCACGTTCGATTGGTCAGCTTCGGACCGTTACCCGATGGTCTCCCAGCCGCGGCCGGAATATTCCGGCATGGTGCTGCACGAGGCTTTCGGCAAGATCGCTTTTGCGATTGCTGTGCGTGCTCTTGGCCTGCGGGATATTGGCCCGGCCATTTCGCCCTTCAACGCCTTCATGATCCTGAATGGCATCGAAACCCTGCCGCTCCGCATGCAGCGCCACAGTGATAATGCGCTGGCCGTGGCACGTTTCCTGGAGGCTCATCCGAAGGTGGAGTGGGTGAGCTATCCGGGGCTTGAGAACGACCGTTACCACGCCTTGGCGCAGAAATATGTGCCCAAGGGCGCGGGCGCCGTTTTCACCTTCGGGCTCAAGGATGGGTATGAGGCTGGCGTGAAGGTGGTTTCCAGCGTCAAGCTGTTCTCTCATCTCGCCAATATTGGTGATACGCGCTCGCTGATCATTCATCCGGCCTCGACCACCCATAAGCAGCTTTCCGACGAGGCGAAGACGGCTGCTGGTGCTGGCCCCGAAGTCATGCGCCTGTCCATCGGCATCGAGGATGTCGAGGATATCATCGCGGATCTTGAGCAGGCATTGGCTCAGGTTTGATTGGCTGTTGAAACGGTAACAGGCTGAAGTCTGATTGCAGTCGCCCACATTGTTGTGGGCGACTGCTTTTTGCCGAATAGGGCCAGGGGGCAGGAGAGAGGGAACCCATGCTTTCGGATCGCCAGTTGGTGCGCAATGTTGTTGTTGTCTGCGCCATCCTCATCCTGCTTTATTTTGCATGGCTGGTTGTGAGCGTTCTGCTCATGGTTTTTGCTTCCATCCTGTTGGCTGTGGCCTTCCGTGGCCTGGCGACGCCCGTCGCGCGCTTTACACATATGCCTGTGCGCTATGCCGTGTTTCCGGTCACCATTGGGCTGGTCGGCATCATTGGCATGGCGCTTTATCTGTTCGGTTCAACCATTCAGACGCAGATGTTTGAACTGGTGGAAAATCTGCCGGCGGCCTGGGCTGCATTGGAAGCGCGCTTCCATCTGCAAAGTCTCAGTGTGGATCTGCTGCAACAGGCCGAAGCGGCGGCGCCTTCCAGCGCAACCATCATTGCGACCCTGCAAGGGGTAACAAGCAATGTGTTTGAGGGCCTGGTTGGCTTATTTCTTGTGGTTGTGGGGGGGATCTACTTTGCAGTTGATCCTGAACTTTACCACAGGCTTGTTCTGGCTTTCTGGCCGGAAGAGGAGCGTGACAGGGTTGAGGCTTCACTGAAAGCTCTGGGTGCTGATCTGCTGGCCTTTCTCAAGGCGCAGTTCATTGCCATGGTGGTGGTGGGGCTGCTGACCTTTATCGGCTTGACGATCGTTGGGGTGCCTTCAGCCATGGCGCTGGCGATTTTTGCATGTCTGGCTGAGTTCGTGCCGTTGATCGGGCCTATCGTCTCAGCTGTCCCGGCATTGCTCATCGCGCTCACCATGGGCATGGATGCGGCCTTGTGGACCTTGCTGGTGTTTGTTGTGGTTCAGCAATCCGAAAGCAATGTCATCACGCCCCTGCTGCAACAGCGCATGGTGGCCCTGCCGCCCGCAATTACACTGTTCGCCGTAGTGGTTTTCGGCCAGCTCTTTGGGTTGCTCGGGATTATTCTGGCGACGCCTTTGACTGTGCTCACTTTTTCTGTAATTCGCAATCGTCCGGCGTGAGGGCGAGGGGAGGGGGCTGCGAGAACCCTCTCCCGCTTTGGTTACCGTTTGCCTGTGGCGTGTGGATGTGTATGGTCGCTCGCCCCTTATTGAAGAGAATGCCCCATGGCCCGCGATACGGTCGATGAAACGTCCCTGAATTCCCGCGATGAGCTTGTCGCCTGGATGGAAAAGGGGGTGAAGCCGGAAAGCGATTTCCGCATCGGTACCGAGCACGAGAAGATCCCCTTCACGCTCTCTGGTCATGAGCCCGTGCCCTATGAGGGCGAAAAAGGCATTCGGCGCCTTTTGGAAGGTATGCAGCTGTTGCTGGGGTGGGAACCCATCATGGAAGGCGAGACCATTATCGGCCTCGCGGACGTGACAGGCGGGGGAGCCATCTCACTGGAGCCGGGCGGGCAGTTCGAGCTTTCTGGTGCACCTCTGGCGAGCGTTCACGAAACGAGCGTCGAGTTGAATGCTCATCTGGCTCAGGTACGCGAGGTGGCCGGCCCTCTTGGAATCGGTTTTCTGGCCATGGGCATGAGCCCGAAATGGAGCCGCGCCGAGACGCCGGTGATGCCGAAGGGGCGGTATCGCATCATGGCCAACTACATGCCGAAGGTGGGCACGTTGGGGCTGGACATGATGTTTCGCACCTGCACAGTGCAGGTGAACCTGGATTTTGCCAGTGAAGCCGACATGGTGCAAAAAATGCGTGTTGGGCTGGCTTTGCAGCCCATTGCCACAGCACTTTTCGCCAATTCCCCTTTTACAGAGGGCAAGCCGAACGGCTTCCTGTCCTTCCGCTCTGAAATCTGGAAAGATACGGACGCTGCGCGAACCGGCATGTTGCCCTTCGCTTTCGAGGACGGGTTCGGGTTTGAGCGCTATGTCGACTATGCGCTTGAAGTTCCAATGTATTTCGTGAAGCGTGGCGATCAGTATCTGGATGTGACAGGCTCATCCTTCAGGGATCTGCTTGAGGGCAAGCATCCTGCATTGCCGGGGCAAAGGGCCACTTTGTCGGATTGGGTCAATCACCTGTCCACGATATTTCCTGAAGTTCGGCTGAAGCGTTTTCTGGAGATGCGCGGTGCCGATACCGGGCCATGGGCTGAATTGTGTGCGTTACCCGCCTTGTGGACGGGTTTGCTCTATGATCGGCAAAGTCTGGATGCTGCCTGGGAACTGGTCAAGGAATGGGGTGACGAAGAGCGGCAGCAGATGCGTGATAATGTACCGCGTCTGGGGTTTAGCGCCAGTATTGCCGGACGCAAGGTGCGGGAGGTGGCCGCAGATGTGCTGAAGCTTGCACGAGAGGGGCTCTCTCGACGCGCAAAACTGGATGCTCTTGGTCGTGATGAGGGGCATTTCCTTGCTCCTCTGGAGCAAGCCGTTGTAAATGGACGTTCGCCTGCGGAATTGTTGCTGGAGCATTATCAGGGTCAGTGGAATGGCTCTGTGGAGCCACTCTTCGAAACTTTGGCGTACTGAAAGCTGGACAGAGCCTGATGGGAGTGCAGGTTTTATGCCTGCCATGCAAATTAGGTATGGCAGGCATGCCTTTCGCATGTCCGGTATGAGTGCGAAGCATAACAGATCTTTTGCCCTCAGCTCGGATCTGCCCCATGTCCGTTGTTTCCGCTCAGGATGCGCCTTTTGGAGCGCGTGAATCGCTGCTCTACGCAACCAATGTCCTGATCTTTGGTTCCGGCTGGTTGCCTATGAAGTTGCAACTGGGCGTGGTTTCTCCCGAAGTTTCAGCTCTTTGGCGGTTCATGGCCGTGACTGTTGTCATGTTCATCGTTCTGGTCGTGATGCGGGGGCGGTTTTTCTTTCGCTGGAAGGACCATCTTCTTTTCGCGGGTCTGGGTGCGACGCTCTTTTCGCTGAATTTTCTTTCATTCTATTATGCCGGATATTATTTGCCCTCGGGCTTGATGTCCGTGGTGTTTTCTCTTGCCGCGATCATCATTCCGGTGCTCTCCGCCATTTTCCTCAATATGCCTGTGCACCCCAAGCTGGTTGCGGGGGCCGTAGCGGGTGCAAGCGGGATTGCGCTGATCTTCGGGCCGACAATCATGGATGCCGAGGGCATGCGCGATGCCGGCATGGGGCTGCTTCTGGCGCTGGCAGGCACCATGTGCTTCTCTTTGGGGAGCCTGTTTTCAGGCATTGCCGGGCGGCGCGCCCTGCCTTTGGCCTCCATGACGGCATGGGGCTTTTTTTATGGCTTCGTGATCCTGGCGGTGATCGTTGCCATTCGCGGTTTGCCACTGATTGTGGAATGGACCCCGCGTTATATTGGCACGCTGACCTATTTGGTGCTGGTCCAAACTCTTCTGGGGTTTGCAGTTTATCTCATGCTTATCCGGCGGATCGGGGCGAGCCGTGCAGGCTATGGCACAGTCATGTTTCCATTGGTCGCTCTGGCCATTTCGACATGGTTCGAGGGGTATCAGTGGACCCTTGTGTCCGGTTTGGGAGTCAGCCTGGTTCTGTCTGGAGCCTTGCTGGTTCTGATGCCGCGACGTTCGCACGTCTGACATGTTTTTCCGATAGTTTTTCTCTATTGGAATTTGAAAATTTATCTATTTCTCTTAATTTGTTTGGGCGTTTATGTTCCGTGTCGCTGGCTGTTTTGGCCATGATCCATCTTGACCCAAGGAAACTCCATGTCTCTCGTCAATACC
>NZ_JBQWAS010000007.1:0-20748 GCF_052492075.1 Haloleucobacter albus | reverse complement strand
GCCGCGCCGGCCCGGAGGCGAACGCGCTCCCCAATAGCGCCGTAGAGAGCCGGAGGGCCGTTCGTAACAAAGTCCCGGCGCTATGCGCCGGGTCCGCTTCTTGTCACGTCAGGCAGCGTCATACAGCCCCCGGAACTCTGCATCGGCATAATAGGCGAGCTTGCCGGCGACGATCGGCCGTTGCCCGGCGAGGAACAGCAATTCGACATGCTGCGGCAGGTTGCGGACCTCATCGGGGGTCAGCAGCGGGCGGGCCGTGTGTTGCTCGCCGTAGGAGATGCCGGATTTATCGGAATCGAGCGCCCGGCTCATGGTCTGGAACACAACGGTTTCCTGCCCGAGCAGATCGGAGACAAGCCGGGCGCTGTCGTGATCGTTGACGCCGAACACCTGTAGGACGCCGGCATTTGACAGGAAGGTGCCGGCGCGTTGCCCGTAGGTGGCGCGGAGCTGGTGAACGTCTTGCAGGATCGGCCAGAGCTGGACGCCGTAGCCGGCCATGAGGCCCATTGCGCGCTCGACGGGGGCCAGATGGCCGAGGGCGGCGAACTCATCGAGCAGATAGAGGACCGGCACGGCCGGCTTGGCGGGATCGCGGGCCATGTCGGTGAGGCTTTGCGCGACGAGCAGGCGCAGCCAGCGGGAATAGGTGGCGAGCCGATCGGGCGGCAGGACGAGGAACACCGAGACGTTGCGGCGCTTGAGATCGGCAAAGCCGAAATCGGATCGGTCGAGGACGGCGACCATGCGCGGGCTGTCGAGGAAATGGGTATGGCGCTGCGCGGCCGAGAGGACGCCGGCCGCCTCGCGGTCGGATTTGCCGAGGTGGCGGTTTGCAGCGCGGGCGATCAGGCCGGAGGCGGCCGTTGATGCCTGCATGTCCTTCAGGAGCGCCGCGAAGGCTTCAGGGGCGAGGGTGAGATATTCGCGCAGGGTGGCGAGGTTCCGCCTGTCGCGCGGCGCGCTGGCGGCAATATGGAGGATCAGGCCGGCAATGAGCGCCTTGGCTTCCTCGTTCCAATGCGCTTCGCCGGCCATGCCCGGTTCATCGAACACGAGGGCGTCGGCCAAGGTGCTTGCATCTTCCGCGACATCGAGGCCGGCCGGGTCGAGCTGGTCGAGGGGATTGAAGGCGGCCGAGGGCTGGCCGGTGACGCCGAAGGGGTCGAGGACATGGACCGGGCCGAATTGCTGGCGGGCGCGGCCGGCGATCTTGGCATTTTCGCCCTTGGGGTCGATGCAGATCACGGAGCGGTCGGCGGTGAGCAGGTTGGGGATGATGGTTCCCACCCCTTTGCCGGTGCGCGTCGGTGCCATCGTCAGCAGATGGGCCGGGCCGTCATAGCGCAGGAGCTTTCCGGTCTTGCCGTCGCGGCCGATCAGCAGGCCGGAATCGGCGCGGGCGAGGGCGGCGGTTTCCTTGTCGGTGGCGAAGCGGGCCGAGCCGTGGGTTTCGCCGTCCATATCCCCGAAATGGATAATCAGCGGATTGGTGAGGAAGCGGAAGGCGAGCGCCAGCAGCACCAGCAGCGTGACGAGATCGAGCAGGAGAACCGGAACCGAGCCGACGCGAAAGCCGATTTGTTCGAGAGCGAAGCGGCCGCCGAAGCCGACGACGAACAGGACGATAACAAGGAGGAACAGAAGCCCGAGAAGCGGTTTCCAGATGCGGAAAGGTGCGGCGAGCAGAGCGACGAACGCCCATAGCGGATCACGCGCGGCCTGCCGCACCATGTTCTTGAACGCACCCCATGCAAGTCTCGCCTGACTCATGCGGCCGTCCCCCCGGCGCTGCCTGTCGTCTCCCCGGCCGGCGCGTTGTCGATCAGGTCGGCAAACAGTTCCTTGTCACCGGGGCGCGTCAGGAAGTCGGGCAGCTCACGCTTGAGCCATTCGCCCAAGCGCCGGGAAAATTCTTCATCCTTGCCGTGTTCGAGGCGATGCAGGACGAGCGCGCCGAGCAGCACCTTGCGGCGCGTGTCGTTGGCGCGTTCCTGCTTCGACAGACGGGCCTTGAGCGTGGCGCGCTGCGCATCCAGTTCGGCCAAGCGTTGTTCGATCGTTTTGCGCGCCATTCCTCAAATCTCCTTTTCCGGTTGTTCGCCTAGACTATCATTCCCGACCGTCTTTTCCAGCGTTTGCCTGTTGCGCTTGAGTTTTCAGCGGTTTTGCAGCACAATTCCGGCCTCAGTTCATTGCATCGACCTTGCCGCGAGCGCCACACCGATCAGCGAAAGAGCGTAGCGATTGAGTTGAGAAGGGCGCACTTACGAGTTACTGCGTAACTCAGCGCGCCGCCAGCTTGGAGGCTGGCGGGAAAGGCGGAAACGGGATCGAGGCAACGGGTTGGCAATCTACCATTTCAGCATGAAGCCAGTTTCGCGGGCGGGTGGCCGTAGCGCCGTCGCCTCAATGGCTTATCGTGCCGGGGAGAAGCTGACCAACGAGCGCGACGGGATCACGCACGACTACACGGCCAAGCAGGGTGTTGAACATGCCGAGATCGTCTTGCCGGAAGGCGTGAACGCCGATTGGGCGCGGGATCGGTCGGACTTGTGGAACGCCGCCGAATTTGCCGAGAAGCGGAAGGACGCTCGCGTTGCGCGGGAGTTCGAGATTGCCTTGCCGCATGAGCTTTCGGCCGAGCAGCGGCTAGAGGCGGCGCGGGAGATGGCGCAGGAGCTGGCCGACCGCTACGGCGCGGCCGTGGACTTCGCCATTCATGCGCCGCACGAGGCGAGCGACGTTCGCAATCACCATGCCCATTTGCTTATGACCACGCGGCAGGTGACGGAGGGCGGGTTAGGCGACAAGACCTATCTTGAGCGCGAAAACAAATGGCTGTTGGCGCACGACCTGCCGACGACCGATATGCAGCTCCGCGACCTTCGCCAGAGGTGGGAGGGGATCGCCAACGAGCGCCTTGCGATGGCCGGGCTAGATATTCGCATTGACCATCGTTCGCACATGGAGCGCGGGCTAGAGATCGCGCCGACCGAGCATATGGGCGTCCATGCCACGCAGATGGAGCGGCGCGGCCTCGACGTGTCGCGGTCGCGGCTGGACGAGGAAGCGGCCCGGCGCAATGCCGAGCTGATCCGAGAGAAGCCCGAGCAGGTTCTAACCCTCATCACCGGCGAAAAGAGCGTGTTCGACCGGCACGACGTTGCGCGGGCGCTGCATCGCTACATCAACGACGACCCGCAGGAGTTCCAGAGCGCCTTTGCGAAGGTGATGGCCTCGCCGGCGCTGGTCGAGTTGCAGCCCGAGCGCGCGGACCCGGCAACGGGCGAGATCGAGCTTGCGCGGTATTCGACGCGGGAAATGGTCGAGATCGAATCCGGCATGATCGAGAGCGCGCAGCGGATGCACGGCGCGCATGGTCATGGCGTCGATCGCCGGCATGTCGAGCGGGCGATAGATCGGCAGGACGCCGCCATTCAGCGCAGCGCCGGCGATGCTTCCGCCCGGCTGTCGGACGAGCAGCGCCGGGCGATCGAGCATATCACCGGGCCGGAGAGGATCGCGGCCGTTGTCGGTTATGCCGGCGCTGGCAAGTCCACCATGCTCGCGGCCGCGCGCGAGGCGTGGGAGGCCGAGGGCTATCAGGTCCACGGCGCGGCGCTGTCGGGCAAGGCGGCCGAGGGCTTGGAGGAATCTTCCGGCATCCAGAGCCGCACCCTCGCGTCATGGTCCCGCGGTTGGGAGAACGACCGCGGCACACTCGGCCGCGGCGACGTGTTCGTGATCGACGAGGCGGGCATGGTCGGGAGCCGCCAGCTCGCCCGCTTCGTTGGCGAGGCCGAGGCGCGCGGGGCGAAGATCGTCCTTGTAGGCGACCATGAGCAGTTGCAGGCGATCGGGGCGGGCGCACCGTTTAGGGCGATCACGGAGGAAATCGGCCATGCCGAGCTGTCCGAGATTCGCCGGCAGCGCGTGGACTGGCAGCGGGAGGCGTCGGTTGACTTCGCCACGCACCGGACGGCCGAGGGGCTGGCGGCCTATCGGGATCGCGGCAATATCAGCTTTGCCGAAACCGGCGAGGACGCGCGGGGCCAGATCGTGCGCGACTACCTTGCCGATCGCGACGAGCGCCCGGACGGCACCCGCGTAGCGATGGCGCATCGCCGGGCCGATGTTCGCGCCATCAACGACGCGATCCGGGCCGAGCTACAGGACCGGGGCGAGCTGGCGCAGGGCGAGGACGCCGGCGCGCTGACCTTCCAGACCAATGACGGCAAGCGGGAGTTCGCGCCCGGCGACCGCATCGTGTTCTTGGAGAACAACCGCGACCTTGGCGTGAAAAACGGGATGCTAGGCACGGTCGATCATGTCGAGCCGGGCCGCATCATTGCCACGCTCGACGGCCGGGGCGGCGATAGTGTTTCCGTGCCGATGGGCGATTATCAGGCGATCGACCACGGCTATGCGACGACGATTCACAAAAATCAGGGGGCGACGGTGGACCGCGCCTATGTGATGGCGTCGGGGACGATGGACCGGCATCTAACCTATGTCGCCATGACCCGGCATCGTGACGGGGTGCAGCTCTACGCGGCACAGGACGAGTTCACCAATGCCGGCCGGCTGGTCGAGCATGGGGCCGCGCCCTATGAGCATGACCCGCAGAAGTCCGACAGCTATTTCGTGACGCTGGAAAACGACAAGGGCGAGCAGCGCACCCTATGGGGCGTCGATCTTGAGCGCGCCATGAAGGAGGCCGCGCCCGAGATCGGGGAGAAGATCGGCCTACAGCATGAGGGTTCCACCCCCGTCACCTTGCCGGATGGGACGCAGACGCACCGCAACACATGGAAGGTTCAGGACGCCGGCGAGCTGGCCTATAGCCAGCTAGAGCGCCGCCTGTCGCGGTCGGGCGTGAAGGAAACGACGCTCGACTATACCCGCGACTTTGCCGAGCGGCGCGGGATCGCGGAGCAAATGGGCGTCCGCAGCGAGATCGAGATTCCGGCCGAGCGCACCGGGCTACGTGCGGAACGGGAGTCGACGGCCGGGGATCATGCCCTTGATCGGAGATCCTCGCAAAAAGTTCGCGCGGATCTCGCGCAGGATCTTCGTGCAGATCCGCGCGAGGATCTCGCCGGCGATCGACAGCAGCGCCAACGGCCGTTCGAGGGCCTGAAACTCGGCCGCCGCGCCGCGCCCGAGAGCCGCGAGCCAGACCGCGCCGGCGCGGACGGCCCGCAGATCGACCAGAAACGGCCGCAGCAGGCCGAGAAGCAGCGGCGCGGTATGTTCGCCGGCCTCAAGCTCAATGCGCGTCCTGCCCCCTCACAGGAGCGCACAGAGCGGCCGGAAAGGGAAGGGAGCTTGCGGCAGGCGCCTGCGCCCGACCGGCTGGCCGAGCGGGCGCGGGGGCAGTCGCCGCTTGAGGCCGCCGTTGACCGCTATTCGCGGGCCTATCAGTCGATCGACCAGCACCGGCGCGAGGGCTTGCCGGTCCTCGACATGCAGCGGCAGGAAATAGGCGATGCCGGCCGGCAGCTCGACCAGGTGCAGGGCGGCATGAAAGATTTGCTGCGCTCGACGTTGCAAAACGACCCGGCGACGGTGCGCGCCATGACCGAGCTTTCCGGCCGGGAGCGTGTCGCGCAGGTTATCGACGGGATGAAGCGCGAAAACGCGGCGCTGCAAGACCCGAATATCAGGGCCGAGCGGTTCGTTGAACGCTGGCAGGAGCTACAGGGCCAGCGCCGGGAGCTTCGCGGCTGGCAGCACGACGATGCCCGCGCCAAGGTCGAAAGCCAGATGAACGGCATGACCAAGAGCCTTGAGCGTGACCCGCAGGTAGATTCCATCCTGCGCAATCGCCGTCAGGAACTCGGAATCGGGCAGCAGCAGCGCCGGGGGCAGAGCATCGCCCACGAGCTGCAAGAGGAAATGTCACGCAGCCGGCAACTTAGCCGGGGCATCGGTTTGGGAAGGTAGGCACGGAGAATATGGCGGAGCTGGACGACGACAGGGAAGGAATCGAGCCGGAAGCACTGGACGAGGACGCCGGCGACCCGGCCGCCGCGTTCGACGCGCTCCGGCGCACGATCGAGACGCAGGGCGCGCAGATCGGCGCGGAAATGACCGTGATGCGGCGCGGGCTGGAAGCGGCTTTCGACCAGCTCGAAAAGATCGAGCCGGCGCAGGACTACAAGCCCCAGCTCGCCCAGCTCGTGCAGGCGCTCGACAATGTTGCGGAGCGGCTGCACGGCGTAGAGCAATCGCCTATTCTCCGGCAGGGTGCGACACACTATGCGGCGCTCCTCGAGCGCAGCGGCGAGGCCCTGATACGCACCGCCGCGCAGCAGCTCGAGCGGCAGGCGTCCGACCTCGAGCGCGCCGGCCGGAACCTCGCCGCTCATACGAAAAGCGCCTACGACCGGAAAAGTCAGGATTTCCGCATATGGATGGCCGGCCTTGTCGGGCTGTTCGTCGGCATATTCCTGATTTTGCTGTTGCCGCGTTTCCTGCCCTTCTCGGCCGACACCCATGTTGCGGCGACCGTCATAGGTCAGGACCGATGGAACGCCGGCGTCACCATGATGCGGGTGGCCGATCCCCGAAGCTGGCGCGGCGTGGCCGATTCCTCGCAGCTCGTGCGCGACAATGCCGAGGCGATCGGGCAATGCGCCGAGGCCGCGCGCACGGCCGGTTCAGATCAGCAATGCACCATCACCGTGAAAGCGCCGGCAGCACCGGCGCAGTAGGGTTGTGGGGGGACACCAGTTATTTCGGGAGGTTTTCTTCCGCCTCAACAGGTCCGGCGGCCATCGCGACGAGGCGCGCCGCGATACGCTTGCGCAGTTGCTCGGGGAGCGGGCGCGACGACAGCGCCTCGTGAATCCACAGCCCATCGGCGGCAAGGCGCGAAATGAACCTGTCCAACTCGGCAGCGTCGTTTCCAATCGGCGCAGGAGGTGCCCAGCGGTCGATGACCTGTTGCCACAGATCGCCAAGCTGCCGATTGTCGGAGCTTTCCAGCATGAGCAGCAGTTCGACCCGCCGGGCAGCTCTTGCGCAGGTGTTGATGTAGGCGGCGTGTCGTTCGGCGTCTGTCGCCCTGTCCGAGGTGTTGCCGGCGCTCGCTTCCAGCTCCTGTTCCCATGAGCGAGTCAGATGCTCATGGGTGGCGAGGATCAGGGCTTCGCGCGACGGGAAATGATACAGAAGGCCGGCGCGTGTCATGCCGGTTTCGAGCGCTACGGCGTCGAGGGTGACGGCGGTGAGGCCGTCACGCTCGATGATGCTCACAATGGCTTCAAGCATTTCGAGGCGCTTGCTGGCTCTCGCCATGTCGGCTTCCTTAGTGTTGTGTGGGATAGGCTGACGATTGCGAGCCGGGACCGTAGCGCCGCAACAGGATGCCGGTGATCAGGGCACCCACGGCCAGAACACCCGCCGCCACGTACATGACGACCGTATAGGCGTGGTCGAATGCGATTCCTGCCGCTTGACGCACGACAACACCATCGGCCCCCGCCTCGTTGGCAAAGACCAGCGCCGACGCCATGCTGTCGCGGGCCGCTTCCGAGGTTCCGGCGGGGAACACGACGTTGACCGTATAGAGGTAGGCCAAAAGACTTCCGAGAATTGTGACAGCGAACAGACTGCCAAACTCGTAGGACACTTCCTCGACCGACGACGCCATGCCGGCGCGATGCACAGGCACATTGCCCACAATAGCCGTTGATGCCACCGACATTGTTGCACCTACGCCGGCACCGGTCAGCGCCAGACCGGCGATCAGCCAGCCAAGGCCATGAGTGATGCCCCATGTCGCAAGCAGGACCGCCAGCGATCCCGCCGCAAGCCCGCCAGCTATAAGGATACGTAGGCCAATACGATGCAGGAATGCACCACCGAGCAGCGCAGTCGGCAATGATCCGAGAGCCGCCGCCGAAACCAGCATCCCGGCTTCCAGCGGCGTGAAGCCCGCAACGAGCTGGAAGCGTTGCGTCGTAGCAAGCTGAACACCGCCGATGGCGAACAGGGAGAACGCGGCCGCTAGAACGCCCGATGTGAACGCGGCATTGCGGAAGATCGAGAAGTCGAGCAGCGGGAACGGCAGGCGCAGTTGCCGGCGGACGAACAGCGCTCCGGCGAGGATGGCAACCAGCAGCGAAATAGCGGGGACGGCCCACGACTGCCCGGCATGGGCAGATTCCTTGATCGCGATCACAAAAGCCGACAGCGCCACCAATGCCTGAAACGACGACACCACGTCCCAAGGCTTGGTCGCATCGCCGGCCACCTTCGGCGCAACGATCAGCGCCGAAATGAAGGCAGCGACCACTACCGGCACATTGATGAGGAACACCGACCCCCACCAGAAATGGCCGAGCAGAAAACCGCCGATGATCGGTCCGAGCGCAGCGCCGACGACCGACAACGACCCCCAGATCGCAATGGCGATGTTGCGTTCCCGGTCATCCTCGAAGGTGACGCGGATGAGGGCGAGTGTCGCGGGCATCATCGCCGCCGCGCCGACCGCCAGAAAGGCCCGCGCCCCGATCAGGATTTCCGCTGTAGGCGAATAGGCCGCCACAATCGACGCGACACCGAACAGCACGAGGCCGATGAGGAACATGCGCCGGTGACCGATCCTGTCACCCAGCGTCCCGGTGCCGAGCAGCAGGCCGGCCATGACGAGGGGGTATGCGTTGATGATCCACAACCCTTGCGTTGCCGTCGCGCCAAGCTCGCGCGTCAGGGTAGGCAGGGCCGTGTAGAGGACCGAATTGTCCAGAACGATAAGCAGGAGACCGGCGGCGACGGTCACCAGAAGAACCCAGCGGTTCGAGTGGGCGGCAGGCATGATAGCACCATTCAGTGAGAGTAGCCAAACTTTACAGACAAGTTAGTAAAGTATCAAGCGCCTGCCCGTGAGGAACTTCAGACAATGGCCGACAGCGGGGCTTCGCATTCCGGGGCGCGATCAATTTGTCGCGAAATTCCTGATTTTTGCGACAAAATCGCCGGCGCTGATTTTGCAGGGAAAAATCTGTCGCAAAAATCAGGTGCGAAAGTCAAACTTGTGCGACTGACTTTCGCGACACGTCGCGGCCCGGATTCCGCGCCGCTGCGGACGTGGTGCAGGTTTCAGGATTTGCGCGACATAAGGGGCGCGAAGGAATTTAATTCTGGATCACCAGATCAAAAGACCTTGGCGGGCAGACGCGCTCGAAATAGTAGCTTTCAACATCGTCCCAAACAGCGTGCCACGCGGCTAAAACGGCAATGCCCCAGGTCAATCGACCTCCCCAAGCGAACAGGCCGCAGGCGATCACGGCGAGCGTGGCGAGCGCCGTGGCGATCGAGCCCGTGAAGACCGAGACGAGCTGCTGCAAGGTCGATTGCACGGGCTGAAGGTTGCCGCCCGTTGACTGCGCGAAGGCCTCCGTCGCCGCGATCGACAGAGTGCCCGCCAAGGCCATCAGCTTTTTCATCACGCTTCTCCCTCATCAAATGCCGGCCGTCGCCGGCGGCTAATCGTCGACATGCATGACGAAACCGTCGGTCCATGCGGGGCCGCCGGCCGTCCGTGGTTTGGAATCGGGCTGCTGGATCAGGTCATCGCCGGCCGTGCGGCGCGCCGCCTTGTCCGCGGACGCCGTCCGGGGCAGGGCCGGCCAGGTGTAGAAATCGTTCAGCACATTGGCGACGAAGGCCACGGTCTCGGGATAGGGCGGCAGGCCGCGGCTGCTCAGCATCGCCTTCTCGCCGGCATTGTAGGCGGCGAGGATGAAGATCGGATTCCGGTAGCGGCCGTGCAGGTCGCGCAGGAAGCGCACCCCGCCGCGCACATTGTCGGCGGGATCGCAGAGGTTGACCTTGTAGCCCGCTGCGGTCTCCGGCATGAGCTGCATCAGGCCGAAGGCGCCCTTCTCGGACAGCGCCGTCGCATCGTAGTGGCTTTCGATCTTCGCCACCGACATCACGAAATCCGGAAAGAAGTCCTCGCTGGTCGCGACGGCTTTGACCAAGGCCATCGCGTCGGCCGTGGCCATCGGCTTTGCATCGGGGCAGGGCGTCGCCGCAGAGGCCGATCCGTTGGCGCGCTGAACATCCCGCGCCGGCGGATTGATAGGAATGACCTTGCCATCCGGCGCGACCGCCGCGGTCGGCGCAGGCGCTTCGCTCGACGGGGCGGGCGTCGGCGCGAGCCGCGCCAGCAATCCGCCCCATGGCTGTTCGGTTTCGGCGGCGGACGCGGCGGCGATGCCGGCAAGGCTCACAAAGCCGACGTAGCACGCGCCAATCATCGTTCTTCGCTCAATGATCACCTTGCCCTCCAGTGTCATTGAATTAATAAAATGAGGCAGCCACAGTTGGCAATGTCTTCGGAGGGCAGGAAATGCGTTTATCAGCAGTCTTTCCGATAAATATACTTATGACAGTCATATCTATGACAGTCATATCCGCGCCTAGCGCAGCACAAGCGCAAGACGCTTCGTTCGGATGCAAAGTGTTGCTCTGCGCAGCGTCGTCGAATCCGAGCTGGTCCGGAATCCCCTATTGCGTGCCGGTGATGCAGGAGCTGTTTCACCGTCTCGCGCATGGCGGCGGGTGGCCGAGCTGTCCGGAGGGGCGCGCCAGCAATGTCGGCTATCAGCCTTTTGAGGCGTGCCCGGCCGGCATGACGGCCGTCGGCGCGACGTCGGGCGCCGGGGACAATCAGAGCTATAGTCCGTGGACGCCGAACGAGAACGGCGATCAATGCGCCGATCTGACGAAGCCGCGCACGGAATGCAGTGGCGATGCCGGTTGTCAGACGAGCTACCCGACCGCCGCGCGAGCGCGGCGCTCGGATCCCTATTTCGTCGACATCACCACGGCGAACGGCACGCAGCGCGTCTACTTCTCGCTCGAGGGCTATTGATGCGGGCCCCGGCCTTGCTCCTTGGCGCGGCCTTGCTCGCGGCGACGGCCCGGGCGCAGGACCGGCCCTCGCCCTGGTTTCCCGTGCCGGCGAGCGCCGCCTTTGAGACGGGCGATAGCTGGAGCGCCGGCGGGATCACCTATCGTCTCTACGGCGTCCAGTCATGTCTGCGAGGCACGCGCTTCACCAATGCGCATGGCGTGCAGCACGATTGCGGCGAAGCATCTCTCGCGATGCTGGTGTCGCTGATCCGCGACCTGCGGCCCCAATGCTACGAGGCTGCGTCGATCGCGCAACCGCGCACCTCCTATCAGATTTCTCGCATCAGCACCGGCAGCAACACCACACTGGGATTTGCGTTCTTCATCGGATTTCCCGTGACCACGACTGTCTCGCACATCACCGCCACTCTCGGCTCCAAGCTCCTCAAGAATGCCGACCGCTACTTCACCAACGACGATGCAACCATCCTGGACGAGATGATCCAGAACGCGCGGCGTGCCGGCGCCGGCAAGCTGACCTTTACCGCCGACGGCGTCGACCTCCTCATTTCCGACAATGGCAAAGGCCTTCCCTCGGAGAAGGCCGGCGTCCTGCTTGCCCTGGGCGACAGCAATAACGACGAGCTCGTCGAAACCGCTGAGAATGCCGCCGGACTCGGCTTTTTCTCGCTCGCCAATTTCGACGTCGAAGTCGCGTCGCAGGACTGGAAAATGACCGTCCCGAAAGCCGCCTTCACCGGCGCGGCGACCGCCACGCTCCAGAAGTCGCGAGGCTACAAAGCCGGCCTCTCGATCCGAATTCGTCAGTTCCTGAAGGGTAAGGCGCAGCAGGCCATCGCGCAGCTGATCCTCAACTCCACCCGGTACTCCACCATGGACACCGAACTGGTCGACTTCGAGGCCCCCGTCCTCTTGCAGGAGCCCCGCGACTTCGTCGCAGACCACACCGCCGGGCTGCCGACCGCAACGCTGGTATCGCACGGCGTCACGGTTACGGTCGCGCGCTCTGCCCGATGCAATGGCGTGCAGAGTAAGGTCAATTTCTTCGGAAAGATCATTTCCCACGATCTCCTGAAGGATGTCGCGATCCCCCAGTCGGAGAAAATTGCCTCACTCGACGACCGCGGCAACGTGCTCGAGGAGACGATCCTGAATATCGTCCTCGTCGACGTCCACGACACGTCCAGCCTCAAGCTTCAGCTCCCGCAGCGCCAGGCCTTGATCGAGAGCGAGGGTCTCGTCGCCATCCGCGACATGGTTCGGCAGGCCTATGTGTCGCTTCTGCTGCAGGACGGGGTCGCCAATGGCTTGGACCGGGCTTGCGCCGGCGCCCGAACAACTTTTCGTCGTGCCTGGCGCGAATGCGGCATTGCTGGCGATTCTGAGCAGCCTGGCCAAGCCGGGCGATGCGGTGCTGTGCGAGGCGTTGACCTATCCCGGCACCCGCTCGATCTGCGCGCAGCTCGGCCTCAGCCTGACCGGTCTCGCGATGGATGGCGACGGCCTCGATCCCGAGGCCTTCACCGAGGCCTGCCTGCGCCTGAAGCCGAAGGCGCTCTACCTCAACCCGATCCTGCAGAACCCGACGACGATCACGATGCCGGAGCGGCGGCGCGAGGAGATCGCGGCGATCGCGCGCCGCCATGGCGTGGCCATCGTCGAGGACGACGCTTATGGCTTCGTGCCGCTGGTGGCACCGCTCCCCTTTGCCGCGCTCGCCCCCGAATTGACCTGGCATATCGCCGGCCTGTCGAAATGCCTCGGGGCGGGCCTGCGGCTCGCCTATGTCGTGGTGCCGGATCTCCGCTCCGGTTGGCCCTTTGCTGCGGCCTTGCGTGCCAGCAGCATCATGGCCTCGCCATTGACCGCCGCGCTGGCGACGCATTGGATCGAGGATGGCAGTGCCGATGCGCTGCTCGATTTTCTCAGGACGGAGACATCGGCGCGGCAGCGGCTCGCGGCCGAGATCCTGCCGGTGGGTTGCTATCGCCCCGATCCACTCAGCTTCAATCTCTGGCTGGAGTTGCCGCCACCCTGGACGCGTGCCGCCTTCGTCGGGCAGATGCAGACGGCAGGGATCGGCATCGTCGCCAGTGATGCCTTTGCTGCGAAAGGGCCGGCGCCGGAAGCTGCCCGCATCTGCCTGGGCGGGCCGATCGGCCGCAAGGCGCTCGGCGATGCGCTCGCCTTCATGGCGCATGCGCTGGAGCGGGCGCCGGAAGCCGGCGCCCGCGTGCTATAGCTCGCTCGATCAGCTGACGACGTTCTTGGGCTGCTGCTGTGTTGCGCAATGGATGCCGCCGCCAGCTTCGCCGAGCGGGTCGACATTCAGGCTGACGATCTCGCGGCCCGGATAGAGCTGCTGCAGGATCGTTCGGGCCTTCTCGTCGGCCTTGTCGTCGCCGAACTCCGCGCCGATGACCGCGCCGTTGCAGGCATAGTAATTCACATAGCTTGAGACGAAGTCGCGCGATCGCGAGCGGATGTCGACCGGATCGGGAATGACGACGATGTCTAGCTTGCGGCCCTGAGCGTCTCGCGCTGCTTTCAGGATCTCATAGGTCTGGAAGGCAGCCGCCGACCAGGGATCGCTGCGATCCGGAGTGTCGCCGAGTTGGATCACGACCTGCCCGGGCTTCACGAAGCGGGCGAGTGCGTCGATATGATAGTCGGTGATGTCGGCGCCCTTGATGCCGGGCGCCCAGATCATCCGCTCGGCGCCGAGCGCGTCGAGCAGAAGACGCTCGATTTCGGCCTTGCCGCCTTCGTTGCGATTGCGATTGATCCAGCTGCTCTCATGCGCGATCGCGGTGCCGGCGCCATCGACCTCGACGCCGCCGGCCTCGCCGACGATGCCATTGGCATGGACGGCAAGGCCGAGGTGCTCGCCGACGCGCTTCGCAATCAGCCCATCGTCCGCATGGCTCTGCTTGTTGCCCCAGCCATTGAAGCCGAGATCGGAGACGGCAAGTGGCCTTCCTGCCTGCGATACGGCGAAGGTCGGGCCGGAATCGCGGCACCAGAGATCCTCCGTCGGGATCGGCCAGACCTCGATCGTCGATCCCAGCGCCTTCGCGGCGGCGTCCTGCTGCTCGGGGCGCGCCAGCACGACGACCGGCTCGAAGCGCGCGATCGATCGTGCGATCAGCGCGATGGTCGAGCGCACCTCGTCGAGTGCGCTCTGGCCGCCATAGATGCGGCTGCGCGCCGGCCATTGCATGAAGGTCCGCTCATGCGGGTCGCTTTCGAGCGGCACGCGATAGCCAGAGGGTTTGGTCACTTTCGGTTCCTGGGCAGATGCAGTGTCTGACAAATTGATACGTTGCAGCAACGGCAGTGAGGTCGCCGTTCCCGCTATTTGTAGCAGGTGTCTTCGATTGAGCATTGTGATCCGACATTCCCCAAGTGGCCCGCCGCTTGACTTCAAGATCGCCTGATTTTGCTCGCTGGGCAAGCGTTTTTCGCCCCGAGCGGTGTCTGTCGTCGCGCAAACGGCCGAAGTCGGGTGGATCAAGCCTCGAACCCGCAGCATTCTGGCCCGGCAGAGCCGCTTTTCCGCGCGGCAGACGGACCTGTCCTGCCGCTTTCGTTCAGCTTGGGCATGGATCGTGGTCATGCGCATGACGGAGGCGTTCGAAGACGGCGGATGGCGGCAAGGACGGCCCGCACCATCGGGCCGGTGACGGCGACCTCGGCCAACTGGAAGGTAATGGCGCGGGCGTGGCGGACGACGCGGGCGCCGATCTTGATCAGCTTGAGTTGCAGGCTGGTCAACGACCAGTCCGCCATGGCCTCGGGCAGTTCGATGCAGCGCAGGAAGGTTGCCAGGTTGTAGGCCAGCGCGTGCAGTTGCAGCCGCACCTCGTTGTGCCGGAACTTCCGGCATGACAGCCGCGTCCAGCGAAAGGCATATTTGCCTTCCTTGATGTGCTGCTCTGCGGTGCCGCGCTGGTTGTAGAACCTCACCACCCAGTCTGGCTCCATCGGCAGGTTGGTGACGATGAAGCCGACTTTGGGGAACAGCTCGCCCGGATGCCATTCGATCTTGGCGATGACGCGGCGCGGCTTGTCCCAGGACGCCGCCTGATACTCGAAGTCCTCGAAGAACCGTTTGACCTTGGTCAGCGAAGGCCGTCCCACGGGCCGTGTCAGCCGATGCGCGATCTTCTCGCGCAAGACGGCGTTGGCGGGCAGACGGATGGCGTAGAAGAACCTGGCTTCTTCCAGCCGCATATAGATCGCGGGGATCGCGTAGGCAGCGTCGGCCCGGAAGAAGCGTCCACCAAGGTCGCGGCCAGCATATCGGGCAATGACGGGATCAAGGACATCCCGCCAGCCATCGGCGCTGTGGACATTGCCGTTACGCAGGGCGCAGCGCTCCAGCATGCCAAACTGGTTGAACAAGAAGATGGGGTGATAGCAGGTGCAGTCGAAATGCCCGTTCCAGGCAGCACCTTCCTGATCGCCGTGGGTGGGGCTGACCGAGCTGTCCATGTCCAGCACGATGTATTTCAACCCGTTGCGGTCATGAAACCGGTCGATCCATTGGCCGTTCAGATCGGCCAGCGCCGCCCGGTTCGCGGCCAGAGCCAGCGTCTCGGTCTCGAACCGTCCCATCTGCGATGCCGAAGCAGCTTGCGCCTCGACGGCCCTGCCGCCAACGACCTGACGCATCACGGGATCGAGGGCCAAGCGGTCGGCATCGTTCACATCCTCGTATCCGGCCAGTCGTCCGAACACCGATTGCCGGAACAATCCGTCAAGCCGATGGAGCGTGTTCTTCCCGGTGCGGCTGTCTCGCAGCGCCTCCGACGCCAGATTGGACAGGCCGAGCACGTCATCAAGCTCGCGCATCACCAGCAGGCCACCGTCTGAACTGATCTGCGCACCACGGAACTCCAGACGCACACGGCGGTCGAAATCAACCCGATCTCCCCGCGCCAAGCCCGCACCCTCCAGGTGATCCATGAAACGCGCCCCTCGCAGCCGTCAACGCCATGATTTATATGCGAAATATCACGATTACGACAGCGAAATCAGCGACTTACTTGGAGAATGTGGGTAAAAAGCCCTCCGCGCCCTGTTCGCGCGCAGCAGTCCGTTCATGCCGCACTTTGGTCGGCACATCCACGATCACGGCGAGGTCGATCAAATCCCGAAGGAACGGAGATGCGGAATAAGCTCCTTCGAGCAGAATCGTGGGCGCTGGCGCGACTTCGGTAAATTCGTTCTTGAGGCTGTAAGTGCCATCCGGGCCTAGTCCCTGCATGAAGTCGAAAGCTCGCCACTGTGCAGGTTCCCCCTTGCGTAGAGGCTCTATTGCCTCGCGAACGCGGTCCCACTCAAAAACGCGATTCAACCGCTCCGCCACGGTTTTGTGAGGCCACTCGGATTCGGGAACCTGCGTTTGATAGAAATCATCGAGCGTAACCAAGGCTATGTCGGTCAGCTTCGCCAACCTTGCCGCAATCGTTGACTTACCGGAGCCGCTTCCCCCGTCAAGCGCCACGACAACAGGACGTGCGAGTTCGGCGCGGAGGGCTTCTATTCTCTCAAGTATGTGGAGTTCAGGCGACTTCATTGTTCAACCAATTTCGATGATGCTGCGTTGTCGCAAAAATTCCAAAACCCGCGACAGCTTTCTTGTCGCATAATAGGGATTTCCGCGACGGTTTGCACGAGGTAGATTCCGGGCATGTCGCCCACGAGGAAGCCCCTGCCCTTGCTTATCGGATATGCCCGCGTCTCGACCGACGGCCAGACTCTCGACCAGCAGCGCGCGGCGCTGAAAGCGGCCGGCTGCAAGCGCGTGTTCGAGGAAAAGGCATCCGGCGCGCAGCGCGGCCGCCGCGAGCTGGCGAAGATGCTGGACCATTTGCAGCCCGGGAACGTGGTGACGGTGACGCGGCTTGATCGCCTCGCCCGATCGACGCGCGATCTTCTCGACATTGCTGAGCGGATCGGCCACGCCGAGGCCGGCTTGCGTTCGCTGGCCGAGCCGTGGGCCGACACGACGACGCCGGCCGGGCGCATGGTGCTGACTTTCTTCGCCGGCGTTGCCGAGTTCGAGCGCAGCTTGATCCATGAGCGCACGAGCGCCGGCCGCGCGGCGGCGAAGGCGAAGGGCGTTCGGTTCGGCCGCCCCCCTGCCCTGTCGGCCGAGCAGATCGCACACGCCCGCCAGCTCATCAGCGAGGACAAGAAGCCGGCCGAGGTTGCCCGGCTCTTGGGTGTGCATCGCTCTACCCTCTACCGGGCCATAGAACGCATTGACGTGGATACGCATTGACGCAACTACGTTTAGTCGCCCGGCCCTAGAAGTAGTGCCTTTCTCGCCCCCTTACGCAAAGGGTTGCAGAATCGGGCGATTTCGTCTCTTCATGTAGACATGGCGAGTCGCACCCGAGAACAAGTTAAGCTGGAAAGTGTCCGAAACCTGCGCGCCCGTTGGCGCGCGGAGGGCCGGATTCTTGTGCAGGCCGATCTGCCCGGCGAGCTGGTCGCGGCGATTGACCGCCTGAAGGACGACGCGGGCTTGCGAGGGCGCGCGCCGATCATCGAGGAAGCGTTGAGGTTCTATATCGAAGCGAAGCAAGGGACATAACGGCAAAACGCCCGACCGTTGGCGCGGTCGAGCGTTTTATAGGCCGTCAGACACACCGTAGAGCCGGGGCCATCAAAGTCTCCCCTTATCTACGCTAGAGCACTCCAATTCGCAAGATTGATTCTTGCGGAAACGGGGAAAGCTGTGCCTGCCGTCCGCGCTGTCATGTCCTTCAAAAGGAAGGACGAGGGCATATGTTGAGGACGCACTACGCGGCCGCGATCGGCTGCGCGCGCGGGAACGCGCTTGATGAAATCATGCGGGAGGTTTGGACTCGATACGGCGCGGGCCAGCTCACCGACGACGAGGCCGGCGAGCTTACGACGCTCGCCCATGAGCGCCGGGCCGCCCTGCGGGGATCGGGACAGACCGCGCTAGGGTTGATCTTTCCGCCCCCTGCCCCACGCTGCCCGACACCAGTTCGCCGGCATAGCCATATCCGGGGACGATCGGAGGGCCGCATATGGCGGCCGACGACGCGCAAGGACGTGCAGGCGATCTTGAAGGCGGCCGAAATCTACAACGAGGCCGGCTTGCACGAGAAGGGCGAGCGCAGCGGGCCGCTAGGATCGGTGGCGCTGGACGTGCTGCGGCTGTTCGTCAATCTCATCGACTTCCGCACCGGCCGGCTTGAGCCGTCAATCACCACGATCATGGATCGGCTAGGCCGGTCGCGCGATACGATCGTGCGGGCGCTGAAGAATCTGCGGGCGCATGGCTTCATTGACTGGCTGCGGCGCTATGAGCCGACCGGGAACGAAGGGCGCGGCCCACAGGTGCAGCAGGCCAGCAACGCCTATCGCCTGTCCCTGCCGGAGAAGGCCCGGCAGTTCCTTGGACGGTTCGGCAAGGCTCCACCCCCGCCCGCCGATCATGGACAGGATCAGCGGGCTTGGAGCGAGGCAATCGACGCCTACAAGACCACCCTGCCCCTCGATGAGCGAACGCAGATCGACGCCGGCGATAGCCCGCTAGGACAGGCCCTTGTGCGCATGGCGAAAAACTTCATGAAACGTGAGTCCGATAACCAGACTGAATCCCCATCTGATCTTTATCTAAGAGGCAAAACATAAGCGGTCGCCGCTGTTCGGGCTGCTTACGCAGCCCTGCGGCGGTTCCGGCCCGCGTATAGGCGGGCCGGGAAACGGCACCCCCACTACCTAATCCGCACCGCTCGCGCCTGCGACCAGCGTCCTATGGCTTTCGAGAGGGAGTGAAGGGCAAGGTCGGCGCTTAATTATTTACGTTAATACGTATTGACGTGTAAACGTATTACCTTGATAGAAGGCGATGGCGGCGGCCGGGAAAACGTGCTAGAGTGTACACAATTCAACACACGGAGGCGATTCCATGACCGCCAGCACCACCATGACGATTCGGGTTAGGCCCGATGTGAAAGAAAAGCTCGACCGGATCGCGAACGACACGCAGCGAAGCAAATCCTTCCTCGCCGGCGAGGCCGTCGCCGCCTATGTCGATCGCGAGCTTGAAATCATCGACGGTATCAAGCGCGGCATGGCTGATGCAGCGGCCGGCCGAGTGATCCCCCATGCGCAGGCCGTCGCGGAAATGCGTGAGGTTATCGAGGAAGCGAAGCGCCGGAAAGCCGCGCGCGGATGAGGCCGGTTGTCTGGTCGATTGAGGCGCAGCGGGATAACCTCGAAATCCTGCGCTATATCGCAGAGGACAACCCATTCGCCGCCGAACGGGTCGTGGATGCGATCGAGGACGCCGGGAACAAGCTCGGCGAATTTGCGACCGGCCGGCCGGGGCGGGTGAGCGGAACCTATGAAAAGTCCCTCGCCCGTCATCCCTACATCATCGCCTATGAGCTGCGGGACGTGGGGGGCCGGGAAAGCGTCGTGATCGTGCGCGTCATCCACACGTCGCGCGACTGGCCGGCCGAGGAATGGCCGCACTAGCTTAAAGACGTAGTAACGTCCTTAGCTATATGCTTCAATACGTATTCACGCAAAGAAGGATTGACGCATGAACGTCATTGCGTTTTTGAGCCAGAAGGGCGGGAGCGGAAAAACCACGCTTTCGGTTCATACCGCCGTGGCGGCCGAGGCGACCGGCGAACGGGTTTGCGTCATCGACGCGGACCCACAGGAGAGCGCGACCGCATGGGCGAGCGCGCGGGAAGCCGGAACGCCGATCGTCGCCACGGCGCAGGCCGGGGAGCTGGACGCCGCGCTTAGGGCGGCCGAGGGCGAGGGCATGACCTTGGCCGTAGTGGACGCCCCGCCCCATGCCGCCCCGGCGGCCGGCCAGATCGCCCGAAGGTCGGAGCTGGTCTTGATTCCGGTCAGACCGTCCGCGTTTGACCTCGCTGCGGTCCCGGCCGCCGTCGAGATCGTGGCGGCCGCGAAAGTGCGCGGCGCGTTCGTCCTGTCTGCCTGCCCGTTCCGTGCGCCCGAGATCGGGGAGACGCGCGCGGCGCTGGAAGCCTACGGACTGCCGATCGTTCCCGGCGAGATTACCGACCGGCGCGCGTTCGCCCGCGCCGTCACGACTGGCAGCGCCGTGACGGAGTTCGAGGCCGAAGGGAAAGCAGCGGAGGAAATCCGGGCTTTGTGGGCGTGGATTAAAGGCACGTTAGAACGTAAATAGCTAAATACGTAAGCGCGTATTGAAGGAGCGAAACCTATGGCAAAGAAAGCAACCGGCCTCGCGGCCTTCACCCGCCCGAAGGCCGGCGCGGAGGCCACCAGCCTTGCAGCGATCGAGGACGATCGCCCGGCCGTGGAAATCCCGACGCCGAGGCGAAAGAGGGGAGGGGGCGAGACTGTCGCGCTTACGGTCAAGGTCCGGCGATCGGACTGGCAGCGCCTTCGCCAGCTCGCGGATGCAGAGGGAACGACAATTCAGGCGATGGCCGAGGCCGGGCTTTCGGCGGTTCTGGCACAGCACGGATTGCCGCCGATCGAGCCTTATGCACGTTGATACGTAAATAGCTAAATACGCTAATGCTTGCGCGCGTGGCCCGCCCCCCGGCCGTCCCTACGGCCCTAGATGATGAGAGCGGGCCGGCCGGGGGGCTATCGTCGCGGCCGTGGCGTTTCCCTGAATAGAGCTTGCACCAGGTCGGCGGGTGGATCGCGGCGCAAGCCGCGCCGGCCCGGAGGCGAACGCGCTCCCCAATAGCGCCGTAGAGAGCCGGAGGGCCGTTCGTAACAAAGTCCCGGCGCTATGCGCCGGGTCCGCTTCTTGTCACGTCAGGCAGCGTCATACAGCCCCCGGAACTCTGC
>NZ_JBQWAS010000006.1:0-12289 GCF_052492075.1 Haloleucobacter albus | reverse complement strand
CCGATGCCCGGTTGATGCCCGGAAATACGTGAGCTTGGATGAGAACGAATGGAACAAAGAGAGAACGATAATGGCGCAGAAAACCAGCGTTTTCAACGCTTTTGAGAAAGAATGTTTGGGTGTGAGAAAGGTAGGTGGCGGGCCGAAGACGGCGAAACCGAGAACTACACTTACGCCATAGCCCTCCAAAATGATTGATTTTGTTCCATGCGCGGAGCTTACGCCTCTCCTCAGTAAGATTTTTCGCGCAGCGATGTCACATCTGGAGAGCCTGCCTTGTCATCCTTTTAGTAGTCACATTTCAAAGGAGACGACGATGGCCAACGCAAATACCGCAACAATCGACCCAAAGGCGAAGTGCCTGACCCTGATCAATGTCTATGAGGTCGATCCCGAGAAGCAGGCCGAATTGGCTGAAGTCCTCGCGGCCTCGACGGAAAGCACCATCCGACATCAGCCTGGCTTCATCTCGGTCTGCATTCACAGCAGCCTCGATGGCATGAAGGTTGTGAACTATGCGCAATGGGCGACCAAGGAAGATTTCGAGGGCTTCATGAAAAAGCCCGAGACACAGGAGCAGCTCAAGCAATTCGCAGGCCTCGCAAAATCCGTCGCACCAAGTCTCTACAAGGTCGATACTGTACACGCAGCATAGGAAACTCCGACAGGGTATTGGCACGATGAATGATATTCAGTCCGATCCAACCTTTTCCGAAGTCCGGCCTCAGCTTGTTCGTTTGGCTTACCGGATGCTTGGCTCAGTGGCGGATGCAGAAGATATCGTCCAGGATGCCTACCTGCGTTGGCTGGCCACTGACCAAGATGTCGTGCGCCAGCCAGCGGCGTTCCTGCACACCATTGTCGCCCGGCTTTGCCTAAACGAGCTGAAATCCGCGCGCCGGAGACGTGAGACTTATGTCGGCCCATCGCTGCCCGAACCCATCATCAATACCGAGGAACCGGATTCCATTGATGATATCACGCTCCCGCTGATGATCGCCTTGGAGCGCCTTTCTCCGTTGGAGCGCGCGGCATTCCTGCTCCACGATGTCTTTGGCATGGGGTTCGACGACGTTGCAAATGTCATAGACCGCGAAACGGCTGCCTGCCGCAAGCTGGCAAGCCGTGCTCGCAACCATATCGAGGCGGCGCGTCCCCGCTTCTCAGTGACGAAAGAGCATGGGCTGGAGATCGCGACCGCCTTCTACACCGCATCACGTAGTGGGGATATGAAAACACTGCACTCACTTCTCGCGCAGGATGTAATCGCCAGCGCCGATGGCGGAGGCAAAGTGCCCGCTTCGTCACGTCCGCTGATTGGCATAGACGAGGTGATGGCACGTCACGAGCAACTTGCACTGGAGTTCAGTGTAACGCCATCGCTACTGGTCCGTTTTGCCTTGATCAACGGGCTTCCCGGTTTTGTCACGGTCGAGAAAGACGGGATCGTTCAGACTACAGCCTTGCAGATCGACCAGGAAAAGGTGGTCGCCATCTATATCACTCGAAACCCGGACAAGTTGCAGCACTTGGACGGCGTTTCGCTGCAATAGGCAGAAAAGCTGATCCAAACATCAGCCGTCGCCGAATATCTGAAATTTCGACACGCGGCAGTTGCCCTTGGCGTTGCGCAATCCAGCGCCAGTGTCAGGGTATCCGCACTTTCCTTACCGGCGGCAGGAAGGCTTTGCGCGGCTTAACCCGCCTGTCGCGGGATAGGCCGAGGTGATGCGTCGGCCTCATGCTCGTTGGGGCGGCCAGCCCCCCCTTTAAAGGTGTGCGCTGCATATTTTCCTTACGACAAATTCTCATCGCTATAGTCTGCCGGTAGTGCCGCTTGCTGGAAGTTCTCACGATAGCGCAGTGGACTTAATCCCAAGCGGCGCTGGAAGACGGCGCGCATTTGTTCCGGGGTACCAAAACCACAATCGAATGCCACTGCTTTGAGCGCCAGAGCGGTAGCTTCAAGTAGGTTGCGCGCTTGGTCGAGGCGGATACTTTCGATGAAATCGTGCGGCGTGATCCCAAGCTCTTTCACAAAAAGCCGTGCCAGGGTGCGCGTACTCGTTCCGGCGATGGCAGCGAGGCGATCTACAGGGAATGCCTCGTTCAAATTGTCCATAACATAGGCTTGGACTTTGCCGAGTGGCGTCATTGGATCGCTGGATGGCAATAGGAACGGGCTGAATTGGGACTGCCCTCCTTGACGCTGTGCCACCACCACCAAGCGCTTTGCACAAGCAAGGGCTACCTGCCAGCCGTGGTCCTCTCTAACGAGCGCCAATGCAAGGTCGATACCAGCGGTTACACCTGCTGAAGTTACAAGGCGACCGTCACGAGCAAAAATGCGGTCATGCTCAACACGAGCAGCAGGAAATCTATCCGCAAGTCTCTCAGCGTTCTGCCAATGGGTCGTGACAAGCCGCCCGTCAAGTAACCCGGCATGCCCAAGAGCGAATGCCCCAGTGCAGATTGAGCCATATC
Organism: Haloleucobacter albus; assembly: GCF_052492075.1. Taxonomy (NCBI): domain Bacteria; kingdom Pseudomonadati; phylum Pseudomonadota; class Alphaproteobacteria; order Hyphomicrobiales; family Xanthobacteraceae; genus Haloleucobacter; species Haloleucobacter albus. The sequence continues at coordinate 9,805 of NZ_JBQWAS010000006.1, read as the reverse complement.
GCTCTGCTCTGACAGCCCAATCGCGCAGCCAAATCGACATCGCCTCATCAGGTGCGCGTTCCGGCAAGCCCGGCCCCCCGGCGACGAGAACAGTGTGAAAAGCTCTGGATGCTTCTTCAAAGCCAAGATGCGCGGCCAAAGACATCCCATTGGAGGCCCGGACGAGTGCCGTCATCTCGGCCAGGATCAGGCAGCGATAACCATCGTCTTTACCCAGGAAGCGATTTGCTTCGGCGAAAACATCCAAGGGGCCTGCAACGTCGAGGCATTGAACCCCTTCGTGGATGACCACTGCCACGTCTCTTGTCGGCATAATCCACACCTTGCCTTCTCAGCCAGTCCCCATGAACGGCTGCCAGGCAGGATATACGGCCAGTCTGGCAGAAAATCCATGGTCGTGGAGATTGCCGCCAATCAATCATGTCGCGATAACCAAAGACGCCACACAAAGGGTGATACTTCGCATCCGTCGCTGTATGGATCGTCGAGCGCCCTATCTCGCTAGGAGCACAGATCATGACGGATACTTTTCACCCTGCAAGCGTCAATGGGATAACAATTCCCGACAGTGCCCTTTGCCATGCCATCACGGAATTTGCCCGCGATACTGTAAGCGACCTCTTGTTCAACCATTCCAGTCGCGTGTTTTTTTTCGGCGCTCTCGCTGGTCAACAGCGTGGTCTCACTTTCAATCCCGAGCTGCTTTATGCCGCCACGATGTTCCACGACATTGGCCTTATGCCCTCTCACAGCAGTGATAATCTTCGCTTTGAAGTCGATGGCGCTAACGCAGCCCGTGATTTTCTTCAGAGCTATAACGTGGATGCCTCGGACATCGAGAAAGTCTGGACAGGCATCGCGCTGCATACCACGCCAGGCGTGCCAGAGTTCATGCACCCCGTTATCGCGCTAACTACAGCCGGGGTGGAAATGGACGTACTTGGCCTAACTTATGACCAGTATCCTGACTCTATTCGCAAGGCCGTTGTTTCGGCCTTCCCAAGAACACCGCAGTTCAAGGAGGACATTATTCAGGCATTTTACGACGGGATCAAACATAAGCCGGATACCACCTTCGGTAACGTCAAGGCTGATGTAATTGCCGACAAAGACCCTGACTTTCGTTGCGGAAATTTCTGTTCAGTTATTCGCGGTTCTCACTGGCAAGCATAACGGTGAGAAACGACGGCACATAGGCTATTTTCGGCGGCAATCGGCGGTGCGTGACGGGCCGAAGACAGCGAAACCGAGAACTACACCTACGCTATAGCCCTCCAAAATGACGCATGATAAATAGTAGTTGCATTGGCACCATAGGGTATAGGGTACTGCAATCTTTATAGAGAACCCGTGGTGTTAGCGGTGCCGTCATTCTGAGCGATCCGCGTCGCTCCCATCTTCTACTATTGCGTCAATTCGGTCGGCACGACGAATGCTTTCAGCGAATGCGGCAAACACATCTCCGGTCTCTTCGAAAACTTTTGTAATACGGAAGTGTTCAGCGACCTCCTTGATAATACCCTCTCGGGTTTTTGCTTCCGGATTTCCAACTGCCCACGCGCGGCCAGGATGGATTGTGTCCCAAGGAGACTTGTTGTTCGCTCGCGTAGTAGCAGCGTCGCCGTGCTTCCCCAGGCCAAAGAGAATCTTCGTCTCATTGTTCCAGATTGGCCAGAATAAGTTGATGAGATGGCTTTCCGCAGCGGCCTGATACCCACTTTGAACCGCCAAGGCACGGCACTCAAAATCTGTCAATTCGATCCCGGCGACCTTATCGATGTTTTTGCGATGTTCGTTCAGCCGTCCGTAGAGCTTGGTTTCCTGCTGCACTACAGATGTGGCCCCAACTGGAGGATCGGCCTTGCCAACATAAATGGGCGTCTCGGTCCCCGAAATCGGCCGGTAAATTTCCTCTGGACCCGTGTAGTAGATTGCATAGACGCCAGCCCCGTAAAATGGTTCAATTGCGTCGAGGCGCACACGGTCTTGAGATATCAATGCCAGGGCCACAAAATGCCCGATCAAACGCGGTTCGGCAGGGTCGAAGAAGGCATCGGGTAGCCGAACCGGATCGACATCCCTTTCAAGTTGCTCAAGGCTGCCCTTCATTTCCGCAATGGCAGCCAACACCCTCTTTCGAGACGGTGCGGTCATTTCCGCATTGCGGATTACCTCGGCAAATTGATCGAGCCGGGCGGCCGTCTCGTCCGCCGTTTGCAGTTCAGGTCTACGCGCCATCAAGCCGCCTCGGCTTCATCCAAGCGCAACGCGACGCTCTCGCCCACAACACGGGCGAGTTCCGCAGGCACGGCATTGCCAAGCTGCCTCATACACTCAGACCATGCGCCATGGAACTTGTATCCGTCAGGGAATGTCTGAATTCGCGCGCCCTCACGAACCGTGAAATACCGCACTGACCCATCGGCCCGTCGCAACATGTTTTCGCCGCCTGGAACCCCATGGACGCCAGCCTTCAGTGTTTTTGAAGGTTCATCAAGGTAACTGCCGGTATGACCCGGATATGTCCGAGCATTGGGCTGAAACTTATGATCTGCGATAGAATTGGCGGTTACCCGCTTCTCCGGGTCAGGGAGGTCTCCGATGGCGTCACGTGTGGTCCTCCAAGGAAGGGTCGCAGGCTTTTCATCTTTCGAAAGCCGCTTCGATATCTGCAAAGCACGCCCTTCTAGTATACGTGCCTTCTTGGCGATCTGATGCCGATCCCAATAGTCGCCAAAGGCCTGATCCCAAACCAATGCCTCTTGGGTATGTTCACCGGAACCAAACGACCAGCGGGCGTCAATATCATCGCGGAAACCCACGAATAGCACACGTTCTCGACGCTGCGGCACCCCATAGTTTGCCGAGTTGAGTAACTTGGTAACCACTTGATAGTGCAGGTCGGGGCGCTTCGTCGATGTGTGATGCTGTTCAAGACGGCGAAGGTGGTCTTCCCATGGTTCACCGTCCCGCGCGACCATTTCGGGATGCTCCATTTGCAGCTTAATATATTCAAAATAGGGCAAAAAGGATGCCCGAGTCAGTCCTTTCACATTTTCGAATATGAAGGCTCGGGGACGTGTCTCTCGAACCGCACGAACCGCTTGAGGGAACATATCCCGCGCATCGTCATACGCCCGGTGTCTCCCGCCCAAGGAAAATGGCTGACACGGCGGACCACCGCTTATCAGGTCGAGCTTGCCCTCATACTCCCGAAAATCAACCAAGCGAACATCACCCTCTACGACGTTCCAAGGGTGTTCGGCGACTTGTTCCGCTTCATCCGAAACAGGATGATTGTCGCGCAGCGTATCGCAACACCAGCGGTCATACTCGACGACCATTTGGGGGATGAATCCTGCGTCCGCCAAGCCGATGCCAAGACCGCCTGCGCCTGCGAACAGCTCCACTGATTTCCGTATAATGGGCTTAGCAGGCTTCAGTCCCGACATGCCATTCCTCCTGCTTTGGAATTTCTCCTGTTAGAGCAAAACCGGTGTCAAGTATCAAGAACATATTGACAACATTTGGAGGAAAGCCAACTCGCCCACGCCATCGCAGGCGCTACCATAGCGCCTTACTACGCCCTGCCGGACGCTTGCGCAGCCAGTTCCGTTTTCGGCGACCTGCTCGCCATCCAAGCGCAGCCAAGCGCACCGCAATCTGCTGGGCCTCGCAAAATAAATGAAGCGGCTATCGCCACACGTTTCCCTCCCTAGATTTCTAAGGGCTTCGCCCTCGCGCCAGCAAGGGAAGTGGAACCATCCGGGGTGGGTACCCCAGCCTTCCGCGCCCCAAGTGGCTTGTGCAGGCCGGGTGATCCCCCTCCACTCCGGTCGCCCTTGCTAGTTGCTACCCCAGTCTCGGCGACGGCCAGAAGGTCAGGCGCGGCGTTCCGCTTCGCTGACCTTCAGACCCGAGGACCAGAGACATGACCAATCAATCCGATACCAGCCCCCGCATCTATGTTGCTTGCCTGGCGGCCTATAATAATGGCTATCTACATGGCGCATGGATCGACGCCGATCAGGATGCCGGTGCGATCCGGGACGAGATTGCCGCAATGTTGGCTCGGTCCCCCATCGAGGACGCCGAAGAATACGCCATTCATGATTATGAAGGCTTCGAAGGCATCACCATCCACGAATATTCCGGGATCGAGAATGTCGCGCGCATGGCCGCATTCATCGCCGAACATGGCGCGCTTGGGGCTGGCGTGCTGGCGGAGCTAGACGATGACATCGAACAGGCCGAAACCGCCTTGCGGGATTGCTATCATGGCCAGTTCACCAGCCTTGCCGACTATATGGAAGAGCTGACATCCGACTGCATCACCATCCCCGAGGCCTTGCGCTATTACATCAACTGGAAGACGATGGCCCGTGACGCCGAACTGAACGGCGAGTTTTTCACCGTCGAGACCGGATATGACGAGGTGCATGTGTTTTCCAGCTAGTGAAAGGGTGCTGCTTGCCCACAGAGATGTGGGCAGGCATCTGGCGGAACCGCTAGAATAGTGTTAAGGAAGAAGTAACGATGTATGATCGACTTAGACGATCAATCTATCTGATTTCAGCGACTTTTCTCGGCCCTTCCAACCTTTCACAATCTCCAATCGGGGCGCGTTCCATCCGCCCCGATTGGAGAGGTGACGCCATGCTTACGGGCATCGACTGGCGTTCACCGGCGGCATACCGACATGCGAAGCACATCCCCGCCGCCGGTTTCGCCTGGGAATATCTGCGCCGGAATGACGATTATCGGCGCGACTATCAGGCCGTTGCGATAACCCGGCGGTCTGGCAGCCCCGCGCTGGAAGCCTTCGCGGATCGCTGGGGCTTGCGATTTCCCATGCGACCCGGATGCCCCACCTGACCGACAATCACCGATCTGGAGTCCTGACCTCCAACCGCAGGCCGTGATGTTGTCGCCCTCCGATCACGAGGGACGCGACGCACAACCCGTCATCACACTGGCGCATCTCGACGGCCTTGACCTCCACCACGCCGCCGATGGCTGGCACGGCATCTGGCAGATGGATGGCGTCACGCATCAATTCTGGCTGCCCGACGAGACGCCGAACGCAGCCGCGTTCTATGTTGTCACCCTGCAATGGATACGTTCCTGGAACTGCGTGCCCATGCCGCCCGTCGCTTCTGGCGATCCTTGAACGGCCGCAAGCCCGGTCCTGATTTTCGCATACTGCCCGACCAGCTCCGACAATGGCATATCCTGTCACTGCGCACACTCGACGCCCGACAGCGTGGCGAAAGCTACCGGACCATCGCCGAAGGCTTGCTTGGGTTTCGCGGCACCAAGGAGGATTTTGAGGTGGACCCACGCAAGAACAAAGCCCGCCGCTTGGTCGCACACGGCACCAAGATGATGCGCGGCGGCTATCGCCTGCTGCTGCACTATCCGATCAAGGTGCAAAGTGCCGGAACGCTGTGAGGAGCCTTGATGCGACAAGCAGAACATTCAATCACTTAATTGCAGGCCGTCCTGTATTGTGCCAACATCGCTCGACGTACCGATGCGCCAAACATAAAGACTTTAACAGAAATGGAACTCGAAGACCTCGCAAAGCAATGCCAAGGCTGCGCACAAAAGAACCCTGTCATTGTTCTTGGCAGTGGTGCATCTATTCCCCACGGTATTCGCGGCATGGGCGACTTAGCGAACTGGCTCCGTGAAAACGTGCAACCTGCTGATGAAGCAGAGGTTGATGCTTGGACATTGGTTCGAACGGCGCTCGCGGCAGGCGACCACCTGGAAGCGGCGCTGGAAGGGAGAGCCTTGCCCGCTTCACTGGTAGTGAAGATTGTTCGATCCACGTGGTACTTTATTGCTCAGGATGATTACAGCCTGTTAAAGTCGGCAATCACAGAGAATATAGATTTCCCACTGCGATCACTGTTCGCAGGACTATTCCGCAGCACCAATCGCAACATTCATGTTGTCACCACCAATTATGATCGAGTTGTTGAATATGCCGCTGATACAGGTGGATACATTCATAACACGGGTTTTCTTCCTGGATATGTGCGGCGCGCAGATGGCGCAGAAAATCTGATCTTTAAGCAAGGAAACAACCTGGCACGGACCGTCACGGTTTGGAAGGTTCACGGCTCGCTAGATTGGTTCTCTGACCCTCATGGCGGTGTGATGTCGCTTCCAATGACCAGTGAACTTCCTGATGGGCTTGTACCGCTTATTGTTACGCCAGGGGTAAGCAAATACCAGCGAACCCACGATGAGCCTTTTCGAAGTGCCATACAGGGCGCTGATCGCGTTCTAAACGCCGCCGGTGCGTTTATCTGCATTGGCTACGGTTTCCGCGACAGTCACATTCACCCGAAACTTATGACGCGCTGCCGTGTGCATGACACACCGATTCTCGTGGCAGCGCGAACGCTGACTCCCGAGGCGAAAGACTTTTTGCAAAACAACGCCGGGCGGCACTATCTTGCACTCGAAAATCATGAGAACGGAACCATGATATATAACTTCGAACACCCCAGCGGTGTTGTTATTGAAGGTGAAAGCTACTGGGAGCTACCAGCACTACTTGAACTTATTGGGTATTAGGGGCGAGGAATGAGCATTCTTGACTTCCAGGATGAGGAAAGCCTGGGCAAAATTATCGCCGTTGATACCGCGACCGTAACAGTCCGAGTGGACGAGTTGGAGCGCCTGAAAAGAATCCAAGTGAACAGGCTGACGGCGCTAAGAAGCTCCAAAGCCGGGCAGCATTTGATTGGAATCGTATCGCGCATCACACGAAAGGCGGGAGACGAGGTTGCCGTTGAAGGTGCTGAAGTAGACCCGGAGGCTGTACTACCCGAAAACAATCTTGTTCGCATCGCCTTGATCGGGACACTCGTAGACAAGGAAGGTCTCAGGGAGAACGTGTTCAAACGAACGCTTGAAACTGTTCCTGAGATTGATGCCGATTGCTTTTCACTAGAAGGCCAGCGCCTTACGGATTTCATGCAGGTTATCTCACAGGTTGCAGGCGATGGCCCGCAGCTTGACCTTGGTCGGTATGCTCTGGACGAAGATGCGCGGGCATTGCTGAACGGCAACCGCCTGTTTCAACGCCATGCCATCGTCGTGGGCAGTACAGGAAGTGGAAAATCCTTCACAACTGCCCGCCTTCTCGATCAAATTGCCGAACTTCCGCAGGCCAATGTTATCCTGTTTGATATCCACGGCGAATATCAGACCTTGGATAGCGATGAGTTTCGGCATCTGCGAATAGCGGGGCCTGGTGATATCGGGCAAGATAGAGGTCTCGCGGATGGCGTGCTGCACTTGCCGTTCTGGCTGCTCGGGTATGAGGCACTGGTTTCACTATTTGTAGATCGCTCCGATCAAAATGCGCCAAATCAAGCGATGTTGATGACGCGGTGCGTCACTGATGCAAAGCGGGCGATGCTTGATCCCGTGCACCATGCAGACATTCTGGCAAACTTCACTATAGACAGTCCGGTGCCATTTGACATTGATGGTGTCCATCAGGAACTCGCCAACTTAAATGAACAAATGGTTCCAGGAGCGAATAATCGAGAAAAGCAAGGACCATACTTTGATAAGTTGAGTCGGTTGATTGCTCGGTTCGAAGCCAAGAGAAATGATAGGCGCCTTGGGTTCATCTTCCAACCGCCGACGGCATGTATGGATATGACTTGGTTGTCGGATGTCACACATTTTTTAATTGGCGGTCGCGGATCACAACAGGACCAAAAAGGTGGCATTAAGATCATTAACTTCTCAGAAGTTCCGTCCGATATTCTGCCGCTTATGGTTAGCCTGATAGCTCGCCTGATTTTTACTGTGAGCCAATGGACCGCGCCTGAGAATCGACATCCAATCGCTCTTTTTTGCGATGAGGCGCATTTGTATATTCCTGAACGTGCGTCGTCAGATTCAGCGGATGAGGTTTCGGTTGGAATTTTTGAGCGTATCGCCAAGGAAGGTCGAAAATACGGAGTTGGATTGGTTGTTATTAGTCAACGGCCGTCAGAGGTTAATCGGACTGTTCTCAGCCAGTGCAACAACGTAATTGCCATGCGGCTGACGAATGGGGATGACCAGTCCGTCATTAAGCGGCTGCTGCCCGACAGCCTTGGAGGTTTTGGCGACCTTTTGCCCGTTCTTGACATTGGTGAGGCGTTAGTCGTTGGTGACGCAAGCCTTTTGCCGACACGAGTGGTGGTTGCGGAACCAAGATTCAAGCCGAACAGCGCAACGGTTGATTTTTGGGATCGTTGGCGCGATGCTGAACCTGTGAATGAAACAGGTAACGCCGTCCGGTCTTGGCGGCGACAGAGCAATCAATGATTTAGACTCGCTTCACACCAGCCTGTTCCAAAATCTTCCGATACCCCTCGCGCGATAGCCATTGCGCGCGTTCGAGGTGGCTTTGCCAGCAGCGATAGGTCCGCTGTTCCTCAGCAACCGGATCACGATGCAGCACGATTCGAGCGACTTCCTGCCAATCCGCGCCCTCGGCCTTTGCATCCAGAAGCCGCAGATAGGTCACAAAATGCCGTTCGTCATAGGCGGTTATGGTATCGTCGGTTGGCGCTTCATCGTCCACATCGGGGTCGAGCGGCGGTCGCCCAAGCATTGAACCTTGTCCTATTCATCAGGAACGCGGACTCATCGAAGCAAGTCCCGCAAACGTAAACAATAACACGCTCCGATACGAATAGGAACGATCATTCCTAGAAGGATCGTTCCTATGCTGGTTCCCCTCGCACCATGGATCTCAAAGAGATCATGGCGAGGAATCTGCGTCTGGCACGTCATGACAAACAGTTGACGCAAGAAGAACTTGCCGACCGGGCGGGCTTGAGTATGCGTTATGTCGGAGCCATTGAGCGCGGCGACGTGTCTGCCAGTGTCACGGTTCTTGGCCAGATTGCCGATGCGCTTGAGATGGAGCCGGGCGATCTCTTAAAGAAAACGCCCGCACCGAAGTAATCGCCACACTGCGACTCCATACCGGGTGGCGCATCGCGCCCAAACATCACAGAAGAACTCCACCCACTTAGTTGGGGTGCCGCCAACGCCACCCCGCAAATGCGGCACGCTACGCGCCGCCGGTCTCTCTCCATGGTTCGCCACAGTCCGCTGCCGCCCCCGGCAGCCATCCCGACTGGAGGTGATCCATGCCAAACCCGCTTGCGGGAATGCCGCCGCGCCTGTTGCGCACCCAGGAAGCCGCGCGCTTTCTCGGCATTTCCATCCGAACCCTTGAGAAACATCGCACCTATGGCACCGGGCCGACCTATCGCAAGGTCGGCGGCCGCGTCCTCTACACCGTTGAGGACTTGCAGGACTGGACCGCCATGGGCGCGCGCAAATCCACGCGCGACAAGGATGCCGGGACGGTCTTTCCCGCGCGTCCGCTCACCCCCGAAGAACGGGGCGAGCACTGAATGCTGGATAATGACAGGCCCATCCGGCTGAACGAAGCCAGCGAACGCAGCCGCCTCGATCCTTTCGTGGTCGCAACGGGCGATGCCCCGCCGCGTGATCAGCGCGACCTGATGGAGCGGCCGTTCTTCTCGCTGGCGAAACGGCCCCGCACCAAACCCATTCTTTACAAGACCGCCGATGTCGAGGTGCAGGTCTTCGCCATGCCCGAACACGGCATGTTGAGCTGCTGCCGGTTTGGTGGACACCTCGATAAGATCGTGTCCTTGAAGCGGAGAGCAGAAAATGACAAGACGGACCTATAGCCGTGAGTTCAAAACCGAGGCGGTGAAGCTGCTCACGGAACGTGGCGTTGGTGTTG
>NZ_JBQWAS010000001.1:0-1925 GCF_052492075.1 Haloleucobacter albus | reverse complement strand
AATATCGGGACGGACCTGATGATCAAGATCATGCGCAATGCATCGCATCTTGCGATGGGTGCGATGGTTGGCATTGATCCGAAGTCGGATGGCCTGGCCCGCGCGGCGCGCCTTGGTGTGGCGGTGACGCATGAGGGTATTGATGGCCTGCGCAAGCTGCCCGATTACAAGGATATCCAGGTGGTGTTCGATGCCACTTCGGCCGGGGCGCACATGCACAACAATGCCCTGTTGCAGGCTGACGGCAAGAAGGTGATCGACCTGACCCCGGCGGCGATTGGCCCTTTCACGATTCCGGTCATCAATGGCGCGGCCAATCTGGATGAGCCGAATGTCAATATGGTCACCTGCGGCGGGCAGGCCACCATTCCCATGGTGTACGCCGTGCGCCGGGCCACAGACCGGGTGATCTGGGGCGAGATCGTGGCTTCCATCTCCTCGAAATCGGCTGGTCCGGGAACCCGCGCCAATATTGACGAGTTCACGGAGACCACCTCCAACGCCATCCGCAAGCTGGGCGGGGCCGAGCATTCCAAGGCGGTCATCATCCTCAACCCGGCCGAGCCGCCGCTCATCATGCGCGATACGGTCTTCACCCTCTCGCAGGGTGGCAGCCGCGAGGCGATTGAACAGTCCGTGGCCGAGATGGCGGCCGAGGTGCAGAAATATGTGCCCGGCTACCGGCTGAAGCAGAAGGTGCAGTTCGAGGAAATCGGCAACAACGCCCCGGTGCGCATTCCCGGCGCGGGCTATTGCTCGGGCCTGAAGACCACCATTTTCCTCGAGGTGGAGGGGGCGGCCCATTATCTGCCCGCCTATGCCGGCAATCTCGACATCATGACCTCCGCGGCGCTGGTGACGGCCGACCGCTGGGCGGAACAGCAGCTGAAGAAGGAGGCCGCGTGATGGCCCGGCCCAACCCGAACAAGCTCTATATCCAGGATGTGACGCTGCGCGACGGCATGCACGCCATTCGCCACCAGTATGGGCTGGACATGGTGCGCAAGATCGCCCGCGCGCTGGATGCGGCGAAAGTGGATGCGATCGAGATCTCCCATGGCGACGGCATCACCGGCTCCACCTTCAATTATGGCTTTGGCGCGCATGATGATGTGGAGTGGATCGCAGCCGTGGCCGAAGAATGCCGGCATGCAGTGCCGACCGTGCTGCTGCTGCCGGGCATCGGCACGGTGCATGATCTGAAGGCGGCATTCCAGGCGGGGGCGCGCTCGGTACGCATCGCCACCCATTGCACCGAGGCGGACGTATCGCGCCAGCATATCGAGGCGGGCCGTGCGCTGGGCATGGATACGGTGGGCTTTTTGATGATGGCGCACATGGCCCCGGTGGAAAAGCTGGTGGAGCAGGCGCTGCTGATGGAAAGCTACGGGGCGGAATGCGTCTATGTGACGGATTCGGCGGGGGCGCTTCTTCCGTCGCAATATACCGACCGGGTGAAGGCGGTGCGTGCGGCACTGAAGCCGGAAACCGAGATTGGCGTGCACACCCACCACAACTTGACCATGGGCGTGGCCAATGCGGTTGCGGGCATTGAGGCGGGCGCGGTGCGTGTGGACGCCTCTCTGGCGGGCATGGGCGCGGGGGCGGGCAATGCGCCGCTGGAAGCGCTGATTGCGGTTCTGGACCGAATGGGGATAGAGACCGGCTGTGACCTGTTCGGGATCATGGATGCGGCGGATGATCTGGTGCGCCCGCTTCAGGATCGCCCGGTTCAGGTCGACCGCGAGAGCCTCTCTCTGGGCTATGCCGGGGTATATTCCAGCTTCCTGCGCCATGCCGAAAACGCTTCCGGCGCCTATGGCGTGGACACGCGCGACATTCTCATCGAACTGGGCAAACGTCGCATGGTTGGCGGCCAGGAAGACATGATCGTCGATGTCGCCCTCGATATGCTCAAGGACAAG
>NZ_JBQWAS010000004.1:0-5075 GCF_052492075.1 Haloleucobacter albus | reverse complement strand
CCAGTATCGTCCCCATTCCCGCCTTGCGAGGAAAATCTCGGGCGAGGCATATGGGCAAATCGGCGCTTCAAATCATGGCATGAGAACAACCAGGATGAGCTTAACTGAGCCGCAAACCTGGCCAAGATGACGGAACCACCTCAGAGCGCTCTTCCAACCTGAAGAAAGATTCTGACGAGAGGGTCAAAATACACGCACAATCAGGCAGATACCCAGCCCAGATCCGAGCTTCACTCAAAGCCTTTTGAGCACGATATATTCGTGAGCAGGTCCATAAAATGAAAAAGGGTGGCAAATGCCACCCTTGTTTCAAGGCCTAGACCTTAGCACATTCACTGGTGCGGACGAGAGGACTCGAACCTCCACGGGTCTCCCCACTAGCACCTCAAGCTAGCGCGTCTACCAATTCCGCCACGACCGCAGTCAGTGATGTATCCGGCTTGCGATGTTGGTCACCGCCAACCGGGAGCCATCGTCTAACAGATCACTGTTCTGGCTACAAGTCTCTTCTGCAACAGGGCGAAAAAACGCCTCGAAGCCTGTGGATGACGTCATTGAAAAACACCCCTTCCCCGTTACCCAATCCTGCTTTATCCTGACTTCTCATAAACTTAAAAGAAATGCCCATGCTTACCCCCTCTCCCACGCGTGATAGCCTCTCAACCAGCATGAAGCCGCGCTTGGAATCGCCGCCCGTGCAATGGATCGTCAGTGAGAATCTGGTTCCATATCCGGATGCTCTCGCCGCGATGGAGCAAAGGGCCGCCACCATCGCGGAAGGCGCTGCGCCAGAGGCCGTGTGGCTACTGGAGCATCCCCCTCTCTATACGGCAGGCACCAGTGCGCACCCGGAGGATCTGGTCGAAAAACGCTTCCCCGTTTTCGATGCCGGCCGAGGCGGCCAATATACGTATCACGGCCCCGGCCAGCGGGTGGCTTATGTCATGCTTGATCTGAAGCGACGTGAACCAGATGTGCGTCGCTATGTCAGCGCTCTGGAAAGCTGGCTGATCGCTACGCTCGCCACATTCAATATCACCGGAGAGCGGCGTGAAGACCGCGTCGGTGTCTGGGTTCAGCATCAGGGGCAGGAAGACAAGATTGCCGCCATTGGCATTCGCCTGCGCCGCTGGGTGACCTTCCACGGCATTTCCTTGAATGTCGAACCCGAATTGAGTCATTTCTCCGGCATCGTCCCCTGCGGCATCCGCGACCATGGGGTGACAAGTCTGGTGGATCTCGGCTTACCCGTCAGCATGCCCGAAGTGGACGCCGTTCTGCGTGTTGCTTTTGAGGAAATTTTTGGCCCCACCACCCTCGCACCGCCCCCTCTTTGAACGGCTGGCCAACCCCTCAATGCCAATTCTCTCGAGAACCAGACAGAATCATTATACCTCTGCGGATAAGGCGTATTTGGTGCCAGATACGGCCTGAAGAGCCCCTCAACAGGCCTCAATCACGGACCTGTCAGCAGTGTGAACAAGGCAAGGCATAAACCAGCCGGCAACAGACTTGCTTCAGAGGGTAAAGCATGTATCGTCTAGGTGTATGGTGACGTATAGGTGAAGCTGTGACGGACATGCGGAAAGGCGGAAAGGGCGGGGCCATTACCGACACCTTTTTTACCATCACAGAACTCGCGCGCGAGCTTTCCGTGACGCCACGCACCATTCGCTTTTATGAGGATAAGGGCCTCATCTCTCCGCGCCGTGCCGGCAATATCCGCATTTACACCAAGCGTGATCGCGCCCGCATGGTTGTTATTCAGCGCGGCAAAAGGCTGGGCTTCTCCCTTCGGGATATCAAGGAATATCTCGACCTTTATGACATGGACCCCACTCAGGTGGAGCAAATGCGCATGCTTCTGGACAAGCTGGATGAGCGCTTGGGCTTGCTTGAGCGTCAGCGCCTTGCCTTGGAAGAAACCATCGCCGAACTCAAGAAACTACAGGCCCACACGCAAGAATCGCTCTCGCAACAAATGGGTCAGGGGAAAATCATCCCTGCCTGACGGGCCCAATGATGAGCTCTCAAAAGCCCATCTCATCATGCATGAAAACCACTGCCCCATATTGGAGCAGCCCACGACACTCAAATATCTGCCCCACCAAGAAGAATACCCTAACTGCCTGAATCGGACGTTTCCGGTGTCAGCAAATGTTTGGGCATCTTGCGGCATACCTTGGCCAATTCCGAGAGCAGGTTGCCCATGGCGGAGGTTTTACGCCAGAGCAGGCCGATCTGGCGACTGGGCTGAGAATCACGAAAATTCAGAAGGCGGAGATTTTCCCCTCCTGGAATCGCTGTCTTCGTTGCCAGAACAGGCAGAAGAGTGATGCCGACCCCTGCCACAACCATCTGTCGCAAGGTTTCCAGGCTCGTGCCACGAAACTCGGTTGTCTCCCGCGCACCGGAGAGGTGGCACACTTCAAGTGCCTGATCCCTCAGGCAGTGCCCATCTTCCAGAAGCATCAGATTATAAGAGCCAAGCTCATCCAGCGTCAGATCCGAGCGTTTGGCCAATGGATGATCCTGCGGAACAGCAACCAGAAAAGGCTCCTCGAAGAGAAGCTCGCAATGCAAGTGATGATCGTGCACTGGCAAGGCCAGAAAAGCCGCATCCAGCGTGCCCTGTGTCAGGCGGGCGAGCAGAGCATCGCTCTTTTCCTCAAACAGCAGCAGCTCCAGCTGAGGAAAACGGGCACGAATAAGCGGCACCACATGCGGTAGCAGATAAGGCCCCAAAGTGGGGAAAACACCAAGGCGCAGAGTGCCTGTTTCCGATGTGCGCCCGCGGCGGGCAGCCTCTTTCATCTGCTCCACTTCGCTCAGAATACGCCGGGCCCGCTCCACTGCATCCTGGCCAGCAGGCGTCAGCATCACCTTGCGGGGCGCGCGCTCCACAAGCCTTACACCAAGCTCATCTTCCAGCTTGCGAATTTGGGTAGAAAGCGTGGGCTGGCTCACAAAACACACTTCGGCCGCCCGCCGGAAATTCCGATGGTCGGCCAAAGCGATCAGATATTGCAATTCCCGCAGGGTCATGGCGCATTCACCAAAATTGCGGGAGCTGCGGATGCAGTGTTACCGCAGCTTCCAGAATGGAACCGGGCAGTTGACCTGCCCGGCTCACGTCTTGTTCAGGCCGCCTCGGTCTTGCCTTCCGTCGGGGCAGACGAACGGATGAGATAATCGAAAGCGCCGAGGGAAGCCTTCGCGCCATCACCCATGGCGATGATGATCTGCTTGTAAGGCACCGTGGTGCAGTCCCCCGCCGCAAACACGCCGGGAACCGAGGTTTCGCCACGCTCGCTCACAATAATCTCGCCGCGCGGAGAAAGCTCCACCGTCCCCTTCAGCCATTCGGTATTGGGCAACAGACCGATCTGAACAAACACACCTTCCAGATCAAGCTTGTGGCTCTCGCCGCTGGTGCGGTCCTCATAAACGAGGCCATTCACCTTGTTGCCATCTCCCGTGACCTCAGTGGTCTTGGCAGAAACAAGCACATCCACATTCGGCATGGAGTGCAGTTTACGCTGAAGCACATCGTCTGCGCGCAGCTTGTTGTCAAACTCCAGCAGAGTGACATGGCCCACAATGCCGGCAAGGTCGATAGCCGCTTCCACACCAGAATTGCCGCCACCGATTACCGCAACGCGCTTACCCTTGAACAGCGGACCATCACAGTGCGGGCAATAAGCGACACCCTTGGTGCGATACTCATTTTCTCCCGGCACACCCATTTGACGCCAGCGCGCACCCGTGGAGAGAATGATGGCCTTGGAGGAGAGCTTCGCACCACTGGCGAACTCCACGCTCACAAGGTCCTCCCCGCGTTCCAGCTTGACGGCTGTTTGCAGGTTCATCAGCTCAACATCATACTGGCGCACATGCTGCTCCAGCGCTGCGGAAAGCTGCGGACCTTCGGTATAAGGCATGGAAATGAAATTCTCGATCGCCATGGTATCGAGAACCTGCCCGCCAAACCGCTCCGCCGCAATGCCTGTGCGCAGGCCCTTGCGCACGGCATAAATCGCCGCCGCAGCACCAGCAGGCCCGCCGCCCACCACCAGAACATCAAAGGGGTCCATGGCGTTCAGCTTTTCAGCTGCACGGGCCGCCGCGCCAGTATCCAGCTTGGCGACGATCTCCTCGACATTCATGCGCCCCTGACCGAAGGGCTCACCATTCAGATAAATGGTGGGAACAGACATGATCTGGCGCTCTTCCACCTCCTTGGGGAAGGTGGCGCCATCAATGGCCACATGCTCGATATTGGGGTTGAGCACAGCCATCAGGTTCAGAGCCTGCACCACTTCGGGACAGTTCTGGCAAGATTGGGAGAAATACGTCTCGAACTTGAAAACGCCTTCCAGCCCCTTGATCTGATCGACAACAGCCTGTTCCAGCTTCGGCGGATAGCCACCGACCTGCAACAGCGCCAGAATCAAGGAAGTGAACTCATGGCCCATGGGAAGGCCGGCAAAGCGCAGATGAATATTTTCACCCGGGCTGCTCAGTGCAAAGGAAGGCGCACGGTGGCCATCATCACGGCTCTCCTTCGCGGTGAGCTTTTCCGAGAGAGACGCGATGTCATGCACCAGCTCTGCCATTTCCTTCGACTTTGCACTGTCATCGACGGAAACGGTGATCTCGACCGGACGGACCACCCGTTCCAGATAGGCCTTGATCTGGGCTTTCATGGCATCATCAAGCATGGTCTCTACTCCGATTGACGGGCGGGCGAGAGAGGCCGCCTTCATTCAAATCGGGGCTTGCGCCCCCAAGATATTGCGCTCCGGCCTTTACCGGAGCGCTGTTTTGATAATCAGATCTTGCCGACGAGATCGAGGGAGGGGGCAAGGGTCTTCTCGCCTTCCTGCCACTTCGCCGGGCATACTTCACCAGGATGCGCCGCCACATACTGAGCGGCCTTGACCTTGCGCAACAGATCGGCAGCATCACGCCCGATACCCTCAGCCGTGATCTCCACAGCCTGGATCACACCATCAGCGTCAACAATGAAGGTGCCGCGATCCGCAAGGCCCTGGCCCGCGCGCAGAACCTCAAAA
>NZ_JBQWAS010000005.1:0-8982 GCF_052492075.1 Haloleucobacter albus | reverse complement strand
CCCGGAACAACCTGCCCGACGTGGTGTCGCGCGGGGCCCACCGCGCCCGCCCTGGGCCGGGGAACCCCCGCACCCCGCCCAGCGTCTGCGTGTGCGCCCGGGGGATACCCGCGGCGGCCAACGACCCTTCCCCCAACCCCGGGCCGGGGGGGGGGGGGCGCGGGCCCCCCCGCCCCGGCAGTGAGCGGGAGAACCCGCGCACCGCGCAGAGCTTCTGCGTGAGCGCCGAGGAGATCGCGGCGGCGGACTACGACCTTTCCCTCAACCGCTACAAGGAGGTGGTGCACGAAGCCACCGAGCACCGCCCGCCGAAGGAGATCATCGCCGAATTGCTGGCGCTGGAGGATGAGATCGCGGCGGGGCTCAAGGAGCTGGAGGCGATGCTGTGAGTGTGCGGATGGCTCGGCTTGGAGATGTGTGCGAGGTCAATCCGAGAATTCCGAAAGGCATCAGCGACAATACCCTCGTATCGTTCCTTCCAATGAGCGCAATTTCGGAAGACGGATATGTCGCCTTCGAGGAGGCGCGCGCCTATGGCGAGGTGAAGAAGGGATATACTTATTTCGAGCGTGGAGATGTTCTCATCGCCAAAATCACTCCGTGCTTCGAGAATGGCAAAGCAGCGTGCACGACTGCGATCCAGAATCAACTGGGTTTTGGATCGACGGAGTTCCACGTGGTACGCCCTTCGCCGGGCGTGGATGCGAAGTATATATTTTATTTTCTCTGGAGTGCGCGGTTCAGGACTGTCGGCGAGAAGGGCATGACCGGAAGCGCCGGCCAGAAGCGCGTGCCGGCAGATCTCTTGAGGCGCCTGGAAATCCCCCTCCCGCCCCTCGACGAGCAGAAGCGGATTGCGGCGATCCTAGACAAGGCCGATGCGCAGCGGCGCAAGCGCCGGCAGGCCCTCGCCCTCCTCGACAGCCTCACCCAGTCGATCTTTCTGGAGATGTTTGGGGACCCGGTGAGTAATCCGAAGGGTTGGGAGGATGATTTGCTCCTCGCCAATGCGGCCGAAATAGGTTCCGGCGTCACGAAAGGCCGTTCCACACGTGGACAGCAAACCAGGAGTGTTCCATATCTGGCGGTGGCAAATGTTCAGGATCGATCTCTCGACCTGAGGGCGGTTAAAGAGATCGAGGCCACCGAATCTGAAATTCAAAAATATAGATTAATGAAGGGTGATATCCTTGTTACGGAGGGCGGGGATCCCGATAAGCTTGGGCGCGGCACCATTTGGAATGATGAGATTCCGGAGGCCATTCATCAAAATCATATTTTCAAAATTCGCATATTTTCAGATCGCGTGTCGCCGCTGTTCGTAAATTGGCTAATGGGAAGCGCAAGAGGAAAGAGGTATTTTCTCCAGTCGGCCAAGCAAACCACTGGAATCGCGTCAATCAACAAGACGCAGCTATCGAAATTCCCGCTGCTTGTACCGCCGATCGAACTTCAAATTGAGTTCGCTGACAGGGTCGCTACCATAGCCGAGCTGAAGACCAAATTGGAGTCGAGCAAAGCTAATGTGGCTTCCCTCTTCGCCTCCCTCCAGCACCGCGCCTTCACCGGCCAGCTCTGAGACGCGCCCATGTCCAATTTCGCCTTCCTCGCCAGCGAGTTCCCGGAGATCTTCGACAATGCGAAGAAGGCGGAAGGCTATGTGGCGAGTGATCCGCGTTCGGCGGCCTTCTATGCGCGGCGCACGGTCGAGCTCGCCGTGCAATGGGTCTATCGCAACGATGGCGGGCTCACCTTTCCCTATGACGGTCGCATCTCGGCGCTGATCCACGAGCCGAGCTTCAAGGCCCGCGCCGGGCAGGCGGTGTTCACCAAGGCGAAGCTCATCATCTCCATCGGCAACCGCGCCGTCCACGAGGCCCGCGACACCGTCCGCAAGGACGCCGAGGGGGCGGTGCGTGAACTGTTCCATCTGTGCTTCTGGCTGGCGCGCACCTATGCCAAGGCCCCGCCGACGGACACCCTCGCCTTCGATCCCGCCCAGCTCACGCAGAAGGACGATCTCGTCCGCAAGGCGTTCAAGGAGCTCACCCGTCTCAAGGCCGAGATGGAGGCGAAGGACCACGCCTTCGCCGAGCTGCTGCGCAATAAGGGCGACCTCGATGTCGAGCTGAAGGCCGCCCGCGCCGAGCGCGACGCCATCCGCAAGGCCAATGCGCAGCGGCCCGACACCCACGATTATTCCGAGGCGGAAACCCGCGACCGCTTCATCGACCTCCTGCTGAAGGAATCCGGCTGGCCCCTCGACCAGGCGCGCGACCGGGAATTTCCCGTCACCGGCATGCCCAATGGGGACGGCAAGGGCTTCGTCGACTACGTGCTGTGGGGCGATGACGGCAAGCCTTTGGGGCTGGTTGAGGCCAAGCGCACCCGCCGTAGCGAGCATGAGGGCCGCCATCAGGCCAAGCTTTATGCGGACTGCCTGGAAGCTGAGTTCGGCCAGCGCCCGGTGATTTTCACCACCAACGGCTACGATCATTGGATCTGGGACGATGCCACCTATCCGCCGCGCAAGGTCTCCGGCTTCTACAAGAAGGACGAGCTTCAACTGCTGATCCAGCGGCGCGCGAGCCGGCTGCCGCTCACCGGCGTGCCGGTCAACCGCAAGATCGTCGGGCGCTATTATCAGGAGCGGGCCATCGCGCGGGTGAAGGAGGCGTTCGACGCCGGCCACCAGCGCAAGGCGCTCCTCGTCATGGCCACCGGCTCGGGCAAGACGCGCACGGTGATCGCCCTCATCGACGTTCTGATGCGCGCGGGCTGGGTGAAGCGCGTGCTCTTCCTGGCCGACCGCGTGGCCCTGGTGAACCAGGCCGCGCGCGCCTTCAAGGCGCATCTGCCGGATTCGGCGCCGGTCAATCTGGTGACCGAGAAGAATGCCGCGGGGCGGGTCTTCCTCTCCACCTATCCGACGATGATGAACCTCATCGACGAGCGCAAGGGCGAGGCCGCCCGCTTCGGCCCCGGCCATTTCGACCTCGTGGTGATCGACGAGGCCCACCGCTCCGTCTACCAGCGCTATGGCGCGATCTTCGACTATTTCGACAGCCTGCTGGTGGGCCTCACGGCCACCCCGCGCGACGAGATCGATCGCAACACCTATGGCCTGTTCGAGCTGGAAGAGGGGGTGCCGACCGATGCCTACTCCCTCGATCAGGCGATCCTCGACGAATGGCTGGTGCCGCCCGTCGCCGTCTCCGTGCCCCTCCACTTCCTGCGCGCGGGCATCCACTACGACGAACTGTCGGAGGCGGAGAAGGACCAGTGGGACATGCTGGAGTGGGACGAGGCGGATGGCGACCCGCCCGACAGCGTGGAGGCGGAAGCCGTCAACAAATGGCTGTTCAACGCCGACACGGTGGACAAGGTGCTCGCCCATGTGATGACCCATGGACTGAAGGTCGCGGGCGGCGACCGCATCGGCAAGACCATCATCTTCGCCAAGAACCAGGCCCATGCGGAGTTCATCGAGCAGCGCTTCAACCGGGCCTATCCCCATCTTGCCGGGCATTTCGCCCGCGTCATCACCTTCAAGACGGAATACGCGCAATCCCTGATCGACGACTTCTCGAAAAAGGACAGCGCGCCGCACATCGCCATCTCGGTGGACATGCTGGACACCGGCATCGACGTGCCCGAGGTGGTCAACCTCGTCCTGTTCAAGCTGATCCGCTCCAAGACCAAATTCTGGCAGATCATCGGGCGCGGCACGCGGCTCTGCCCGGACCTGTTCGGTCCTGGCGAGGACAAGGAATTCTTCCGCGTCTTCGACTATTGCCAGAATCTCGAATTCTTCCGCCAGAACCCCAAGCCCGACGAGGGCACGAACGCACGTTCCCTCAGCGAGCGCCTGTTCGCCGCGCGCTTCGATCTCATCCGGGCATTGGATGAAAAGGGCCAGCTCTCCACGCCCCCTAGCGCCCCGGAAGAGGGAGGGCCTGACGAAAGCGCGATCCGCGCCGCGGCGCTCGATTTCCTGAAGACCTATGTGGCGACGATGAGCCTCGATAATTTCATCGTGCGCGCCGAGCGCAAGCGGGTCGAAAAATATCAGGCGCCGGAGGCATGGCAGGATCTTTCCGATGCCATGCGCGAGGACTTGATCGAGCACGTCGCTCCCCTGCCGAACGGCATGAAGAGCGAGCCGGAAGAGGCCAAGCGCTTCGATCTCCTGATGTTCAATCTGGAGATTGCGCTGCTGACGGGCGCGCGGCGCTTCGATCAGCTCAAGACGCAGCTTGTCGAGATCGCCTCGGCCCTTGACGAGCAGATAGCGATCCCTGCCATCGCTGCTCAGCACGCGCTCATCCTCGATATCCTGTCCGATATCTGGTGGCAGGGCATCACTGTGCCGCTGCTTGAGCTGGTGCGCCTTCGCCTGCGGGCCCTCGTGCATCATATCGAGCGGCGCCGAAAGGCGATCGTCTACACCAATTTCGAAGATCGTCTGGGAGAAGCGACGGAGCTGGATCTGCCGCAGATTGGGGAAGTTGACTTCGCGCGGTTCAAGCGCAAAGCCCGCCATTTCTTGCGCGACCACGAAGATCACATTGCCATCGCCAAACTGCGACATGGCAAACCGCTGACCGAAACCGACATCGCGGAATTGCGGCAGATGCTGCTCGAAGGCGGCATCGCCGAAAGCCAGCATCTCGAAGCGGCCAGCACTTTGGCTCATGGCTTTGGCCCGTTCCTGCGCGCCCTTGTCGGCCTCGACCGCCACATGGTCGCCGAACGGTTCAGCGAGTTCCTCGCCGATGCGGCGGCCACGGCGCAGCAGATCGAGTTTCTCGACATGGTCATCGAGCATCTGACTGCGAACGGTTCAATGGATCCGGGCCTTTTATACGAAAGCCCATTTACGGACATCGCACCGAGCGGCCCGGAGCAGGTTTTCACCCTTCAGCGCGCGCAGAAGCTGGTGACGATCATCAACGATCTCAACGCGAGCGCCGTAGGTTGAGTTCCAGACGATCGCATGCTGCGGGCAATGCAGGCCGAACCTGTTTGGCTACCCTCACACGGTATCCCGCTGCGAATTATGCCAGCCGTAAAATGGCTAAGCCCAACTCCCAACGTCCAAAACGACAGCGGGAATGGCGCCATTGATAGAGGCCGTGCCTGATTTTGCAATGGTCACGTCTTCGATGGCTCGATTGCCAATGAGCTTGGACTTCCCGTGGGTAGCGGATCATGGCTCTTTGAAATTCGCCAGCAGTTCTGCGGAATTCCTCTCCGTTCCGGCATGAGCCGCAAACAATCCGAGGTGACGCGCGAGTTTTTCGAGAGCGGCGAGCTTGTCCCAGACTTGCAGTGCGACCTTTCGCTCCAAGGTCCCGTCACCCAGTTCGCGGGTCGTGATTTGCAGAAAGCGGATAGCCGCGCAGTCGTTGGGATTGAGCTGGTTCAACGCTTGAGCTTGCCCGTCGCGTCAAAGAGCTGGCCGATATCCGCGAAGGCGATGCGGGCGAACTCCTGCAGTACACGGGCCGCTTCCACCCTCGTCGCTTCCGCCCGGCGCTCCATCAACTGGGCGATCGCCTTTGCGATGTACGGTTTTGACAGGTTCTCGGCACCGATCTGGCGTGCGGTGTGTCGGCTGTAGCCGGCGCGAATGGCGGCGGCGGTCGCGTTCATATCGCGCAAATACTCCGCGACGAACGTCTGCTGCTTGCGGTTGGAGTGAGGTGGTCCCCAATTCCTAGACAGCTAGGCGGCTAGGTGTGGCCCCATAAACTTGCGCGTCTGATCATGTCGTGATTCAAGCTCCCAAACCGGGAGCCTGAGAGATGCGCCGCCACGAGTTGACTGACGAGGAATGGGCGATCATCGCGCCGCTTCTGCCGAACAAGGTGCGGGGTGTGGCGCGGGTGGACGACCGCAGGGTGATCAATGGCATCCTCTGGCGTTTTCGCACCGGAGCACCGTGGCGGGATATACCGGAGCGCTATGGTCCGCGTACAACCCTCTACAACCGCTTCGCGCGCTGGCGAGCCGCCGGGGTCTGGGACCGGTTGCTGGAAGCCGTCTCGGCCGCCTATGACGGCGATATCGTCATGATCGACAGTTCCTGTGTCCGGGTGCACCAACACGGCGCCGCGGTTAAAAAGGGGGCGATGACGATCGTTGCATGGGACGCTCCCGAGGCGGCCTGACCACCAAGATCCATGCCTTGGTCGATGCCGAAGGCAGGCCCATCCATCTCATGCTGACTGCCGGACAGGCAGGCGATGCACCTGCAGGGCGAGAACTGCTGGCCCGTCTCGCTCCAGGAGGCATCCTTCTCGCCGACAAGGCCTATGATAGCGACGCTATCCGCACCGAGACAGCGGAGCGGGGCGGTTTCGCCAATGTGCCGCCACGTGTCACCCGAAAGCGGACCTTCGCCTTCAGCCCATGGCTCTACCGCCAGAGAAATCAGATCGAGCGCTTCTTCAACCGCATCAAGCAGATGCGAGGGCTCGCTACGCGCTACGATCGCCTCCCGGAAAACTTCCTTGCAGCCATCAAGCTCGTCGCAACACGCATCTGGATCACGACTTTATGTGTCCGATGCCTAGCTTAAGCTTGCCGGTGAATGTCGTCACGCCGCCAGTTCCATCCCTCGGAAGCCGTCATTTTCTGCTCTCCGGTTCCAGGACACGATCTTATCGATGTGTCCACCAAACCGGCAGCAGCTCATGGTTTTTCGGCTCGATCATCTGACGCCTCCGATCAACGCTCAACGACCGGAGGCCCGTTTCAAAAAATCGCGTTCCACCACCAGTTGGCCGATCTGGATCACACCCGTCCTCAGCCTTCGCAGCCACCTTCCATTCGCGACCGACAGGCTCAAACCCAACCGTTACAAAAAAACTTAAAGCTAGATAAAGCTTGGGGGCAAGGTCATTCAGGCTATAAGATTGCGCACATCGACCGCCACAGCGCCCAAGGGCTCAATATGTGGAACTCTAGACCGCAACTGCTCGACGGCCTTTGATGGGTTCGAGAAATCAATCCCAGCCAGATCGCGATAGTGGTAGTTCCACCACTGCAAACCGCGCATTTCAGCAGACAAGCACTCATCAAAACGGCGCTTTATCACACGTGCCGGGACACCGCCAACGATTGTATACGGCTCAACATCCTTCGTGACCAAGGCATTAGCCGCCACGATAGCGCCATCACCGATTGCAACCCCCCCCATGATCGTAGCGCTCATCCCTATCCAGACATCGTTGCCAATAGTCACTGGGGCAGGGAGTGCGTCATAACTGCAAGACGGGAAATAATCTTCTGGAAGATCAAAGAACTCCCTATCCAAATACCTAGACTTAGAGTATTGGAACGGGTGAGAACTTACCCAGTCAGCCGGATGTTGGGTGGTAATCGTTCTCGCGCCGGCCGCTATACTGCAATATCGGCCGATGCGAACACGAGATGCCATCAGGCGACCGGTGAATCCGTCACTGTATGAGAACGCCCCCATGCTTAGAATTGTACGTGGAGGGTGCAGTGTGTACGGCTCTACTGGCTCACCCGCAATTGAGATTGTATCTCCAGCTTTTGGAACAGCAGAGTTAAAGCCAATCCTGCTATTCCGTAGGGCATCAATATCATCAGAAGATAGTGTTTTAGAGGTCGCGAATTTCATAGGATATGTCTCAGCGGTTTCACAACCTATCTAATAGATATCTGCGTCGGTCAACTAGGTGTTTGATCCCATGGTTTGATGGTGCGATCTTTTCTTTGGAATGGAAGGATGCCCTATGGAACTGAGGTGGCCCCCGAAACTTGGACAGGGAGGTAAGCTTGGTTCGACCTGACGGAAGGACGAGCCCGATGACCGGGAAGAGGAAGCGGTATTCAGCGGATTTCAAGGCGAAGGTTGCCCTTGAGGCACTGCGCGGGGCGCAGACGTTGGCACAGCTGGCGGCGAAGCACGGCGTCCACCAGACCATGATCAACGCCTGGAAGAAGCCGGCGGTCGAGGGCATGGCCACAGTGTTCTCGGGCAAGGCGGAAGCCGCCGAGGCTGCCCGCGAGGGTGAGATCGACCAGCTCCACGCGAAGATCGGGCAACTGGTGGTGGAACGGGATTTTTTGCGTCGGGCCTCCGGGCGCTGAGCGTGGGGGCGAGACGCGACATGATCGAACCGGATCACCCACAACTGCCGATCACGCGCCAGTGCACTCTGGTCGGCATCAGCCGGTCGGCGTTCTATGGCGGCCCGAGGACTGAAAGCCCCGAGATCCTCGCCATCATGCGAGCAATCGACGGCCAGTTCCTCGAAACGCCGTGGTACGGCTCGCGACAGATGGTGCGCCATCTGCGCCGGCAAGGACACGCGGCCGGGCGCAAGCGCGTGCGGCGCCTCATGGCCCGCATGGGGCTGGCCGCCATCTACCAGCGGCCGAAGACCACGGTGCTGTTGATTGCCACTGAGAAGTGACCCGGGATTTCCATTGAGAATTGACCCGGGTGGGTATGGTTTATGTGCTGCCGTTTCTGGGCAGGTTCAAGATGGGGGCTTCTCCTTTCTGGCTTTGGGCGCCGCAGTGCTGGCGCGGAAGCGGAAGCTGTCGTTTCCGGTTTCCAGGATGTGGCAGTGGTGGGTAAGCTGATCGAGCAGCGCGGTGGTCATCTTGGCGTCACCGAACACGCCAGCCCATTCGCTGAAGCTCAGGTTGGTGAGCTGCTGCCGGTTTGGTGGACAGTTGGTTAAGCCTGCTTCGCGCGTTCTTCGAACTCCATTGGGCTGATATAGCCCAGTTTCGAGTGTCTGCGATGAGGATTGTAAAAGCGCTCTATATAATCAAACACATCAGAGCGGGCCTCATCGTGGGTACGATAGAGTTTGCGGGCTGTTCTCTCCGTTTTCAGTGATGAGAAAAAGCTCTCCATGGCCGCATTGTCCCAGACATTGCCGGACCGGCTCATGGAACAGGTGATGCCGTTGTCGCCCAAAAGCCGCTGGAACTGCT
>NZ_JBQWAS010000003.1:0-4696 GCF_052492075.1 Haloleucobacter albus | reverse complement strand
CTGATGCCACTGGGCCGGCCCTTCGATGGCTTTGTCGAGCAGATCAAGCGCGTGTCGCCGACCTGCCTCGTCGCCTTCGACCGCAACCGCTATTCGGTGCCTGCTTCCTTCGCGAACCGGCCGGTCAGCCTGAGGGTCTATCCGGATCGTCTGGTCATAGCGGCCGAAGGCCAGATCGTGTGCGAACATGCCCGGCTCATCGACCGTTCCCATCACAAGCCGGGACGCACAATCTATGACTGGCGGCATTATCTGGCAAGCCGCTGGCGATCTGATCGAGCAGGGCGCGCCTGCCTTCGACGCTGCCGTGCCCATGCTGTCTGGGCTCCTGAAGGCAGAGATGGCCGAGCGGGAGGTCAGGTCGATCGCCTATCAGATCAAGGCGGCTCGCTTCCCGGCCTACAAGGATCTGGCGGGCTTCGACTTTGCAGCCAGCGAGATCAATGAAGCCCTCGTGCGCCAGCTTCACCAGGGTGACTTCATGGGAAACGCCGACAACGTCGTGCTGATCGGCGGACCCGGAACCGGCAAAAGCCATATCGCCACAGCTCTGGGCGTCCAGGCTGTCGAGCATCACCGCAAGAAGGTCCGCTTCTTCTCCACGGTCGACCTGGTCAACGCGCTTGAGCAGGAAAAGACCATGAACCGGTCCGGCCAGCGGACAGAACGCCTGCTACGCCTCGACCTGCTCATCCTCGATGAACTGGGCTACCTGCCCTTCAGCCCATCGGGGCGGCGCCATGCTCTTCCATCTTCTCAGCAAGCTGTACGAGCGCACCAGCGTCGTCATCACCACCAACCTGAGCTTCAGCGAATGGGCTGGCGTGTTCGGTGACGCCAAGATGACCACCGCGCTGCTCGATCAGCTTACCCACCACTGCCACATCCTGGAAACCGGAAACGACAGCTTCCGCTTCCGCGCCAGCACCGCGGCGCCCAAAGCTAGAAAGGAGAAGCCCCCATCTTGAACCTGCCCAGAAACGGCAGCACGTAAACCATACCCACCCGGGTCAATTCTCAATGGAAATCAACAGCACTGTGGCGCTCCGCACCGCATCGTGTGCGTTTTCCCTCAGGGGAATCCTTGCAGGATATTATCCTGCGTGGCGCGGATATGCTGCGAAAGGTGGTGCACAATTACCCTGATGGCACCCTTGTCCTTGTCGGCCATGACAGCATCAACCGCGCACTTCTGATCCAGCTTCTCGATCAACCTCTTTCCGCCTACTGGAAAATTGCGCAAGGCCCCTGCTGCATCAATGTCCTGAGCCTTGAAGGTGAAAAGGTTCAGATCTCCGCCATCAACAGCATGCAGCACCTTGACGGGCTGAGCTGAACCAAGGGCACAGAAAAGCTGACAGGCCCAACATCTGCGACACATACGCCGCAGTTTCGCCTTATTCCAATATGGCAGTGAGTATGTTATCCGGCGCATCGACATGCGCTGGAACACTGGAAAAACACGAAGCATAAGATGGGTCGCCGCCTGGACGGCCGCCTATGCGCTTGTTTTTCAGGTTCTGCTCACAACCACCCTGATTGCTTCCATGCCGCGCGGCGTGGGTGCTGTAGAAACCTGTTTTGCGAGCACGCTGGAACTAGGAGGCGGCGCAAACGGGAATGCGGATGACACAACCAGCCGAGGACATTGCCCAGCCTGCCTCGCTCGGGTTGATCTGCTTGCACTGCCGCCGCCTCTTGCCCTGCTTCTCCCCTTCCGCATCAGCACGCGAACGCAGCTCTCCTGGCTCCAGCCAGCCCCCTTGCATCTTGCCGCCAGGAAAACACCCGGCCAGCCCCGCGCGCCCCCCTTTCTCCTAACCTGACACGCGCCCCTGAGCACCGCACACCTGCGAACCCAGGGGAGCAGAAGTCATTGCAGCAGCTTTCACGCGCGGCGCACCAAATGCTCGCCCTGAAAACTGCCTTCTGAACATCCTCCCATTCATCGGGCTATCGTATGGATGCGGTCTGGTGCGTGCGCGCATGATGCTGCACGACGGACACGCATGACCATGGATAGTCAGGGCGTCAGCCATGAAGCTGCACGCCAGGATTCTTGTCATGTCTACAGTTTTCACAATCAGCCTGCGTCAGGCGTTGCACCAGAGCACCGCCTTCATTCGGCCCGGCCTGCTCGGCCTGTGTGTTGTCGCCGGTTCCGCAACACTTCCATCCTCGGTGAACGCTCAGGAGAACAGCACCACCATTCTGCCCCAGATCGAAGTTCGCCCTGATGACGCGCGCACAGTGCAATCCGGCTCTTCCGAACAGGCTGGCAGATGGTCTTTCACGCCTGCGGCAGCCAGCCGGATATCTGGCGTGCAGGCGACTTCGGAAACCCTGCAAACCAGCAATTCCGCCGCGCTCTTCAGCCGCGTTCCGGGGGGCTCCTTCTGGAATACGGGCGGCGTTTCCGGTCTGCCGGCCGTGAACGGCATGGGCGGCGCGGGCCGGGTGCAGATCACCATCAATGACATGCTGTTTGGCATGGCCTGCCCGAACGATATGAACCCGGCACTCTCCTATGTGAACCCGGCCATGATCGCCTCGGCCAATGTCTATATGGGCACAGCTCCGGTGAGTGTTGGGGGGGACTATACGGGCGCCAAGATGGATGTCGCCGTTGCGCCCCCGCGCTTCACACCTGGACAGGCCCTCAGCACATCAGGCGGCGTTTCCGGCTTCTACCGCAGCAATGGCAACGCCTATGGCGTTGACGCCAACGCCACGGTTTCCAATGAAGATACCAGCGTGAGCTATACGGGCGGGTGGTCCCGCGCCGATGATTACACATCCGGCGATGGCACCAAGATCAAGTCCACCATGTATGAGACGCAAAACCACGCGCTCAGCATCTCGAAGAAGCTTGGCAACCATCTGTTCTCGGCACAGATCGGCGGGCAGTTCATTCCCACACAGGGCTATCCGAACGAATATATGGATATGGTGGAGAACAAGAGTCTCTTCGCCAATGGCCGCTATGAGGGTCAGTTTGACTGGGGCCAGCTGGAAGCTTCCATCTTCGCCAACCGGGTGCGCCACACCATGGGCTTCATCGAGCCCGACAAGACCGGCGATATGCCGATGGATACACGCGGAACCGACCTCGGCTACAAGATCAAGGGCACGATGAACCTTGCGGAGAGCAACCTTCTGCGCCTGGGCAATGAATTGTTCTACAGCCAGCTCGATGACTGGTGGCCCCCGGTTGATGGCTCCATGATGATGAGCCCGGATACTTTCTGGAACATCAATGATGGTCGCCGGCTACGCCTCGGCACCTATGCGGAGTGGGAAAAGGCGCTCGACAGCCACTGGACTGCACTGATTGGCGTGCGCAATGATACCGTGTGGATGAATACCGGCGCTGTCTCCGGCTATAATACCATGATGTATGGCGCTGACGCTGCGGCCTTCAACGCGCAAGATCGCGCCCGTACCTTCTTCAACATGGATGGTGCAGGCACTCTGCGTTATCAGCCGGATGCGCAAAGCACATACGAGCTTTCCTTCGCCCGCAAAACCCGCGCCCCGAATTTCTATGAGCTGTACAGCTGGTCCACCAACCCCATGGCCATGAACATGATTGGCTGGTTCGGGGACGGCAATGGCTATGTCGGCAATCTGGACCTGGACGCCGAGTCTGCCCACACGGTCAGCTTCACCGCAAGCTGGAAGGACCCGGTGCAAGATGCATGGTCGCTGCGCGTCTCACCCTATTACAGCTATGTGGTGGATTATATTGACGTGGACCGCTGCGCCATTGGCAGTTGCCTGATGAAGCGACCGAACAATCTGACATCACGTGACAGCTTCGTGTTCCTGCAATTCGCCAATCACGATGCCTGGCTTTTCGGCATCAATATTGATGGCAAGCTGGACCTGTGGGAAAGCGCCACTCACGGTCGGATGACGTTCCGCGGCAATCTGAATTATGTGCAGGGCCAGCGCACGGATGGCGTCAATCTCTACAATATCATGCCTCTGAACGGCCTGATGGCTCTGGATTACCGGCTGGGTAACTGGACCACCAGCGCGGAGCTGGCAATGGTGGCCGCCAAAACTCAGGTGAGCCAAGTGCATAATGAGGTACCAACCGCAGCCTATGCGCTTCTCAATCTGCGCGCCAGCTATGTGTGGCAACAGTTCAAGCTCGATCTGGGCATCGAGAACCTGCTGGATACCCAATATGATCTGCCGCTGGGCGGAGCCAATCTGGTGAACTATCGCAGCAAGAACATGATGGGGAAAAGCTCCCCAATCTGGGGCTACCCGGTGGCGGGTCCTGGGCGCTCCTACAATGCACGCGTCAGCTGGACATTCTGAAACAACACAAATCCATATCAGAAAGGGAGCCCCTTCCTGAGTACTCAATAAAAAAGCGGGAGCCATTGGCCCCCGCTTTCTGAATATTGCGCTCCGGCCTTTACCGGAGCGCTGTTTTGATAATCAGATCTTGCCGACGAGATCGAGGGAGGGAGCAAGGGTCTTCTCGCCTTCCTGCCACTTCGCCGGGCATACTTCACCAGGATGCGCCGCCACATACTGAGCAGCCTTGACCTTGCGCAACAGATCGGCAGCATCACGCCCGATACCCTCAGCCGTGATCTCCACAGCCTGGATCACACCATCAGCGTCAACAATGAAGGTGCCGCGATCCGCAAGGCCCTGGCCCGCGCGCAGAACCTCAAAA
>NZ_JBQWAS010000015.1:0-62267 GCF_052492075.1 Haloleucobacter albus | reverse complement strand
TCTCTTCCATCCTCGCCTCCCTCAAAACTGTATTTCATCGTCGATTTCGCCGCCCTGGCTGGCCGCGCCGCGATAGTCATAATCGGCCGAGGTACTTTCAAGGGGGGTGAGTTCCCCCCGGAAGGGGCGCAGCACCACCTCTGTGGTGTAGGCGTCGCGGCCGGATTTATCCTGATATTTCCGGGTTTCGATCTGCCCCTCAATGTAGATTTTCATGCCCTTGCGCAGACGCGCGGCCTTGTCGATCAGGCGATCATTGAGGATGACGACGCGGTGCCATTCCGTGCGGTCGCGCCATTCATCGGTGGCCTTGTCCTTCCAGCTTTCCGAGGTGGCGACGCTGAGATTGCAGACGCGCCCGCCATTGTTGAAGCTGCGCAGCTCTGGATCTCGCCCCAGATTGCCAATCAGGATGACCTTGTTCACGCTGCCAGCCATGGTCATGCCCCCGCATGCTGGTTGGCGGCGTCCACAAGGCGGGCCTTGAGCATGTCCATGCCGCCGATTGTGGCGGCGTTAACGGCGCTGTTGCTGGCGCCAAAGACGGGCGCGCCATCGCGCGGCAGTGCCACCATGGCGATTCCGGTGATTTTGCCGGCGCGGGCCAGATTGAGCATGTGCTCAAGCTGCTGGATGGTTTGCGGATCGGCGTGCGGGCTGTTCAGCATGTTTCATTTCCTGCGGTTGCGGCGCGGTCGATGCGCTCGATTTCGGCGATCAGCATTGCGGCGGATTGCACCAGTTCGGTGCGCCGGTCGGGGTTGCCGGAGAGGTGGCCCTGGAAGGGGTAGAGGCAGCGCGCGTGCATGCGCAGCGCCAGATAATCCTGTGTTGGCCAGAGATGCGCGGTGGCAAACGCGGCTTTGGCGGCCGCGCCAAGGGCAATCTCGCCCCTGCTGTGCCCATCATCATGGGCGGCGTCATAGCCCTTGGCCTCGATCTGGCGGGCGCGCTCTGCCAGCACGTCGCGCCAGGCGGCGGTGCCGCCATGGGTGAGGGCCTTGCTCCAGATGCCGGCCTCTACCTCTATCTGCACGCGCACCGTGCGAGTGAGCCCATCTTGCCCCGGCACCGGCTGGGACATGAGGGGCGCAAATGAGGCGCGGGCGTGGGCCATGAGGCAGCGGGCCGCACTCTCGACGGTGATATCGGGGGTGATGATGATCTCAGCCATGGGTGAGCGCTCCAATCCACGGATGGCCCAAAAACCGCTCCAGCCAGATGAGGGCTTCCTGCCGCCGCCCGCCGACCATTTCCTCGCGTGCGCGGGCGAGATCTGGATGCTCCAGAATGTCTTCCGGGTCTTCGAGCGGCTCGCCATTGCAGATGCGGCAATACATGCTTTCGGTGAGGTAGCCGTGATCTGCCAGCCGCGCCGCGATCAAGCGGTCGGGCAGGCCGTAGAAATGATCCGGGGCGTTCCGCCAGCCGGGAAGGTCGGGTATGCAAGGGGTGCCGGGCATGGTGGCTCCTAGACGCGCATGGGCATCAGCACGGCCTCCCAGCCATCCTGATCGGGTGTGGTGATGAGTGCGGGGCTGCCGCCATCCTTGAGGGCGATGCGCAGGCGCGGGCCGGGCAGCACCGCCAGAATATCCGCGAGATAGCGGCCGTTGAATCCGATCTCGACCGGCTCGCCCTCCATTTCCAGCGGCACCGTATCGCTGGCAGTGCCGGCATCTGGATTGCTCACGCTGGCATTGAGGGTGCCGGGCTCTGCCCCAAAGGCCAGCTTGATGGCGCGGCCGCGATCTGATGCGATGGTGGCCAGAAGCTCCACGCTGGCCTTGAGCGCATCGGCTTCCATCACCACGATGCTGGTGCCGCCAGTGGGGATGACGCGTCCATAATTCGGGAAGGTGCCATCAACCAGCTTGCTGGTCAGGCGGGTGGGGCCGGCGGCGAGGCTGATATGGCTGGCGCTGGCGGAGATCTCCACATCCACATTTTCCAGCGTGCGCAGGAGATGAGCCAGCATATCGACGGTGGTTTTGGGGATGATGATGGCGGGCAGGGTTTCCGCGCCCGCTGGCAGGGGCAGGGTTTCATGGGCCAGCCGGTGGCCATCCGTGGCGACGGCGTGCAGGGCGCGCTGGCCCTCATCATCCCCCGCGTGTAGATGGATGCCGTTGAGATAATAGCGCGTCTCCTCTGTGGAGACGGCGAAGCGCGTGCGGGCGAGGATGTCGGCAAGGCGGGCGGCGGGCAGCGTAAATGTTGCCGCCGGCGCGATGCTGGAGAGGCTCGGAAAATCCGCCGCCGGCAGGCTGTGGAGCACCACGCGGGTGCGCCCGGCCGTGATGGCGCAGCTCGCCCCGTCATCCGCAAGGGTCAGGCTCCGCCCAGACGCAACCTTGCGGACAAAATCAAACAGGGTGTGCGCGGGCAGGGTGGTTTCACCCTGCGTTGTCACCTCCGCCGCCACGGTGGTGCTCATTTCCGCGTCCAGATCCGTGGCAAAAAACGTGACCTGATCCCCGATGGCGCGGATCATCACATTGCCGAGGATCGGCACGGTGGTGCGCTTTTGGACCGCATTCTTGACGCGGGTGAGCGCGGGCAGGAGCACGTCACGGGTGAGGGTGAGTTTCATCGGTCGGCCCCCGCGAAGGCGGCCTGCACGTTTTCAGGTAGACCGTATCTGGCCGCATCCATCATGGCCGAGAATGCTTTGATGTCTTGCGCCTTCTGCTCCTCATCAACAAAGCGTTTGGTCGCAAGAATTGCTGCGTCTGCGTCAGATGCGCCGTTGTATTTGTACTGTTCGAACCACACAGCGAAGCGCATCTGATCGGTCAGATTGTCTCGGAGGTAATCGAGCACATCAAATGCAGTACGTATTGCCTTGCGGATTTCGGACCCGCAAACCCACTCAGCGCACCTGAACGCGGTCTTTTCATTGTCACCTTGTGAAATGGAAAGTTGATAAAGCTGCTCGAAAGCCAAGAACGGCGCTGGGTTGATTACCCGTGCAATACGTTCCGACATCTCGCGGGTTTTGTTGGCATCGTCCGTCATGGCATTCACTCGTTATGTGAGGTGCGCCGCCGGTTCGGCTGGGCTTTCCCGGACCGGCCGGAGCCGGCGGCGCGATCCTGCCCGGTGACGGCGCGGATCGGCATCGGGCGGAAGGGGTCAAAGGGTGATGCCGATGGCAGCGGCGTAAAGCTCCACAATCGCATCGTGCTCCTGCCGTGCGTCGGGATCTTCCTTGCGCAGTTTCAGGATGGTGCGCAGCGCCTTGATATCGAAGCCGCTGCACTTCGCCTCCTGCAGCACCAGCTTCATGTCCTCGGAAATATTGGTCTTTTCCTCCTCAAGGCGCTCGTAGCGCTCGATGAAGGATTGGAGCTGGTCCTTTGCGAAGCCGGCTGGAGCGTCCGTAGGGGCGTTGCTTTGCGCATCAGCCGGCGCCGGTGTTTCGGTCGATATTGTCATAGGGCCTCACGCGGCGGGTTTGAGGTGGTGGGGTGGCAGGAGGCTTGCGATCTCCTGCCAGTAGGATTCCTCGGCCTGCATTGCGGGCTGGGGGCGGATGGTGAAAGGCAGCGCGGGCCATGTTTTGCGGTGTTCCCGGCTGGGGCCGTAGTGGGGGGCGGCACCCTCCGCCATCACGTCGCGCCATTCGGTGGTGAGCACGCGGTTATCCGCTGCCAGCACGGCCATCGCGTCTTCCGGGGTGAGTGGCCAGGGCAGGCCGGCGGCGCGGTGCACCGCCTCCATTTGCGCCATCTCGAATTCCGCGAGTTTGCGGGCGCTGGCCCCGGCGAGGCGCACAAGCGCCTCCCGCATGGGGCGGGTGATATCGCCCATCATGGCCTCGTGCGCATCGTGCAGCAGGCCGGCGAGGCGCAGGCGGGGCGGGAGCTGGCGCGCCACAAGCACGCTGTGCTGGGCCACCGAATAATGCAGCACGGTGCTGCCGTTAAACCGGCAGATGGCTGCCAGCCCGGCGGCGATGGTGCGGAAATCCACATCCACCGGGTTGGGGTTGGCCAGATCCCACATGCGGCCTCGCGCCAGTGCGCTGCGGATGGGAGGGTGTGGGCGGCGCATCAGCGGCTCCAGAAAAACATGAGGATGATGACGGCCGCCACGCAGCTCTCTGCGGCCAGCACCGCCAGCAGCACGCCGGGGTCGCGAGCCCAGAATCCGGGGGCGACAGGGGTGTGCGGCGGGGTGATGCTGCGCAGGCTGGACCGCTGGCCGGGGGTGAGCGTGGGCCGCGCCCCGTGATGGGGCGGCTTGATGCTGGATGCGGGGCGGTGGCGCGGCAGATCGCGCCCAGGCTTATCCGCCATGGGCGGGGCTCCCGCTCATATCGGACAGCTGCGCGGCCTCCACCGCGAACGGGCTGAGAAGATCGAGGGTGGCGGGGAGCATTTTCAGGGCAATGGGCGTGAGGATGGCCAGTTGCCGGGCAGACCAGCCCATGGCCTTGAGATCCTGCTGTGTGGTGCAGCCGGTGGCGGCGGCCCTTTCGCGGATATCGCGGGCCAGCGCGCGGGCCTTGCGGAGCTGGTGGGCAGGGTGGGCGGCAAGAGGCGCGCCGGGTGTGTGATGCATGGGGCTCTCCCGTCTGATTGGGGAGAGGCTACTAGTTTGCTTGTTTTCCTGTCAACTAGTTTTCTAGTATGTGCGGTATTTGGTTTTTAAGACGCACAAAAAAGCCCGCCGGTGGGGCGGGCTGGGGAGGGGTGATGGATCATTTTCCTGACGCCACGAATATGATCGGCCGAGATGGCGCGATGACTCCACTTCAGGTGGAGGTTGGTGCTACATGGCCCTATGGCTATGTGGGGCAAAATGAAACGCTGGGTCTGGGCTGCGGCAGCTTCCGTGATGGGGGCATTTGTTGTGGCAAACCTGAACCATGCCTTTGTGAAGTGGAGGGGGGACGCGCTCCTTACCACAATGATTGAGGGCGTATTCCCAACCTTTTACGCAATCGCAACTTCATTCTGGGGTCAAATCAGCGCGGCGGCTTTAGGAGGGTTACTCGTTGGAATTTGGGTCGATGCCATTGGGCGTCGATGGGATGCGCGGGCGGGGCAGGAACTCGCTCCGCCCCTTAGCCCGCATGTCTTGGGCCATGCTCCTGAAATTGCCTTATCAGTCTCCTCTCAGGCAAAGCCTGAAATAAATTTAGTAGATGAAGTTCATGGCCCGGCTATAGATGGCGATGCAGCCCCTGTGTTCGAGGGGTGGGATCTGTCCAGGCGCAGCGATTATGATTTCAAGCCTGACCGTTTGCATTTGCGTGCCCGTAAAGATGACGCAAAAATAGAAATTTCCGCTTTTGTTTTGAATAGAAACTCAGGCCCAAAACGATTGGTCGTTCGTCTGGAATCCGGTGAGTTCTGCATTAATGACATGAAAAGCCAGGTGAAGTGTCTTGATGGGGAAGTGGTTTCTGGGGGGCGTCAGAGTGTTGAATTTCATGCAATTTCAATTTACATGGAACTGGAATATATTTCCGGATCTGTTGAATTGTGTCTAGATTTTGGGTATTCAGAGTTGGATATTTCGAACAGAATTTATGTTATCTGGCAGTTTAAGGATATTGTATTCCCGGATAAGAAACATGAGCTTATGACTATTGGGTATATACCTCATGTCAGAAGTTTATATTATAGGCGCTGACTCCCGATTATTTTCTATTCTGCGGGCGCCGCCACTCCCATGGGCGCTTGAAGCGGGTGGCCCAGAGGCCTGCCTTGTCCTTTTGAGCGGCGCGAAGCTCGCTCTTGTAGGCTTTGCCGCCGGCCATGTAGGGCAGGGCCCAGCCGGCGCGCACCATGGCTGCGCCAATATCCTGCCCGGCCACGGTGCAGCGTGCGAGGGTGCGGCGGTATTTGTCGCGGCCTGCGGGGGTGCAGGTGACCGGGCGGGGGCCGATCCAGTCTGCCAGCCAGAGCGCGGCCTGTTGCCCGCAGCGCTGGCGCGCGCCGGTGGTTTTGTGGGTGCAGATCTGCCGGCTTTCCGGGGCGTCTATGCCCGCCAAGCGGATGCGCGTGCCGTGAACCTCAATTGTATCACCATCAATGACGCTGGCGCGCCCGGCAAGCGGCTCCGCCTGCGCCGGGATGATGGCCAGCCAGAGGGCGGCAAATGCGATGGGTGGCCGCGCACTCATGCGGGCGGGGGTGTGCGATGGGGTGGGGTGCCGGCGGCGGAGAGTCGGCGCAAGGTGGTGAGCATTTGTGTCATGATGGCACGTTTACCCTCAGACACAGGGCCATCTGCCCTGGCCATGTAAATGAGCCATTCGGGCATATTGAGCGGAAAGGCCCCGCGCTCGATGGTGGTTTTGAGTGCCCGGTTGATCATGTTCGCACTGGGCTGCAAGGCGACCATCTCTTCCACCATCTCCATCAGCATTTCGGTTTGGTAGATGGTGTAGGTTTTGCGCGCGCCTTCCCACACCAGATCGCCGATCAGCCAGACTTCTTCTTCGCATAACCGGCCGTCGGCATCGGCATGTGCGACGGCCATCAGCAGCACGGCTGTGGGGCGCACCAGATCCCGCAATTCCTTGCGCATCTTGGGCACGCTCAAGGGCTTTGGCTTCGCAAATCTCGGGCGGCGGGTATATTCCCGAACCTGAAAGGCCGCTTCATATGTTCGGCTGTTTTCAGCGCGCAATTCAGGGGTGGCATCCTGCGCATAGCGTCCAAGGTATGCCGTGGGGTTGCGGATGACGCCCTTGGTGCGGCCATGCACCAGCGTGCGGATGTTCTCGACCAGAAATGTCCGGGGTTGGTCTGCCTGGTGGCAGTGGGCCGAAACTTTCAGCGTGCCGCGCGCGTCCCGCCAGACTGCCTTGACCGTGATATCGCGCAGGGAGAAATTGCCCTGATTGTCGTAATATTCAATGCCGAACAGCTCACCTGCGATATCGTCCTCAAGGCGTTTTGCGCATGCGCCTGATCGTGACAGCTCCGAGGGAGACTTTCTGCCGCGCAGGAAGGCGAGAATCTTCCCAATCATTGCTCACATCTCCAGTATCGTGCGGCGCACGCGCCCGATGATGATGGCTAATTCCAAGGCTGTACGTTGAATGTATTATTCTCACGCAGGATAACCTTGTAGACTGTTTTAGGGTAAACCCCGTCGCGATCTGCCGGCCCGCAAAAAACCTTGATTTCAGTGCCTTTTGGGCCTTCGCCTTGAGCGTAGGCCAGTTTGGCTAGGGGGCAGTTATAATCAAACTGCTGGATCATCCGGGTATAAGTGCGCGCGTTGTCCGGGTGGCGATCTATCAAATTCTGAGATTTGCTTTTGGCCTGCGCGGCAACTGTTTCAGGGGGTGGGGGTTCAAAGGCCGGTTTGCCACCCCACAGGCTGGCTGAAAACGCCTCTTTTTCGTTCATGACAACGAGATAAATGGCGTTTTGCGGGTTCCCGGAAATCTGGCAATAGACTTTTAAAGATAGGCCTTCCGCTGCCGGATTTACGACCGGAAATGCGTGCATGACCTTGCTGCAATCCCAGCCGGCATCAAGGATAGCCTTGTTGATGGGTAGGCGATGATGCACAAAAGTATCGAGATGGTCATAGCGTGGTGGTGACGGCGGGGCCTTATCCTTGCCCGCGCTCCATATCCAGCCGCCTAGAGCCACCACGATCATCACCAGCAAAATACGCGGGAACATTACATCTCCAGTATCGTGCGGCGCACGCGCCCAATGATGATGGGGTCATTATCGGGATAGATCGGCTCGTGCCGGGGGTTGACACTCACCGGCTCGAATCTTGTGGGGTTGGGGCGATAGCGCTTGTAGGTGGCGTTGCCCATCTCATCGGCAATGACGTAGCAGGCATTGGCGACAAGGGCGGTATCGGCCCGATTGACCAGTATGATGGATTCCGGCGGGGAAATGCGGTCCATGCTGTCGCCGGTCACCTTCAGGGCGATCCAGTCTCCATCAGGCAGGCCGGCAACCGCAATGACGGTGCAATCATCGTGCACGGCCACCGGGTCGTATGCCTGCAGCGCCCCGGCGCTGATCCATGACAGGCGCGGCACCCGGGTGATGCCCTCTATCGGCTCCGGCACATAGGCGGGATCGAGCGCGGATATGGGCACGCCCAGAGCGGTGGCGAGATCCGGCAGCTTTTTGGTGGTGCTGTCCTTGCCGTTCTCCAGCCGGGAAATGAGCTGCTGACTGACGCGCGCGGCCTTGGCCAGATTGACTTGTGACAGCCCGGCTTGTTCGCGGATGCGTTTCAGGTTCTCGGCCAATGACATGATGTAGCCCTACCAGATTGCTTGTAGGGCGCCAGACAAGAATTCTAGTTGACGCCCGGCGATCCGGTTACTAGTTTACTAGTATGACCGGCTTCAGAGATCACATTTCGCGGGCAGTCCAGATCAGGGGATCGCAGCTCAAGCTTGCCCAGGCGGCGGGCTGTTCCCAGCAGCAAATCTCCTTCCTGCTTTCGCGCGCCCGCAGGATTTCCGCGGAAATGGCCCTGCGGATCGAGGCGGCGACGGATGGTGCTGTGAGCCGCCATGATCTGCGCCCGGATGTGTTCGGCGCCGGGCCTGAGGCCACCATTCCCCATCCTCCTGCGCTGGAAAAGGCGCAAGCATCGGAAAATTGCGCATGAGACAGCCTTCGGGGCGGGGTGTGGAGCCCGCAGCGCGCCGGCATCGGCGTGCCGATTATCTCAGCCTCAAGGGGGCCATGCGGCGGCTTGTGGAGGCGTGCGGCGGGCAGGAATCTGCCGCCAGCGTCACCCGCGTGGCCCCGCAGACCCTCTCCAGATATGGCCACCCGCAGGAGCATGTTTTTGCCCCGGTGGATGTGGTGGCGGATCTGGAGGCGGATGCGGATGCGGCCCTTGTCACGCGGGAGCTGGCCGCGCTGACAGGCCATGTGCTGGTGCGCCTGCCGCAGGGTGTGGCCGGGCAGGGCCGCTGGGTGCGGCACATCTCTGACATTGTGCAGGATGCCAGCGCCCTGACGGGCCGGCTGGCCCGCGCGTTGGAGGATGACGGCCGGGTGACGGCGGATGAGGTGCGCGGGCTGGGCCTGCGCGGGGCGATCCGCGAGGCGATGGAGGGGCTGGCGGCGCTGGATGCGGAGCTGGTGGCTCTCAAGCGGGAGGGCGCGGAATGAGCACGGCCTTGCGCGCCCTTGTGGCGGACAATGAGCGGCTGCGTGCCGAACTGGTGCAGTTGCGGGGGCTGTTGGTGCCGCGTGTGCGCGAGCCCAGCGCATGGGGCCTCTCATCTCAGGAGCGTCGCGCGCTGACGGCGCGGCTGTTGCAACGGGCCAATGCTCTGGATGCCCGCGCGCGGGTAGATACTGATGCAAACCGGCATATCTCTGCGATTGCCAATATCAAGGCAGCCAAAAAGCTGCGTGCCGAAGCGCGCCGCTTGCTGCGCGAGATACCGGAGATATTGCGCATCTGCATCGCCCCTCAGCCGCCGCGCGAAAAGAGGAGAAAGCCGGCATCTGCGCGCGAAAAGAGCCTGCATGAGCGTTTGGTGCGGCTGGCGGCGGAAAATGCGCGGCTGCGTGAGGCATTGGCGCAGGAGGCGGCGGAATGAAAGAGCTCGTCATAGACAGCTTCGCCGGCGGCGGCGGGGCTTCCACAGGCATCCGCATGGCGCTGGGGCGGGATGCGGATATCGCCATCAATCATGACCCGCTGGCTCTGGCGATGCACCGCATCAACCACCCTGCCACTCGGCACATGGTGCAGGATGTGGCGACGGTGGATTCCGTGGCTATGTGCGCCGGGCTACCCATTGGCATGCTCTGGATGAGCCCGGACTGCACGGACCATTCCAAGGCCAAGGGCGCGGCCCCGCGCCGGGATGGCGACAAGACAACGCGCGGCATCGGTTGGGCAATCGTCGGCTGGGTCAAGCGCCTGCCGGCATGGCAGCGCCCGCGCGTCGTTTTTCTGGAAAATGTCGAGGAATATGTGGATTGGGGGCCGTTGCTGGCTGATGGAAAGCGCTGCCCGCGCCGCAAAGGTGAGACGTTTCAGCAGTTCGTGGCGGCGTGGCAGGCGCTCGGTTACAGGAATATCGAGTGGCGGCAGCGGCGGGCCTGGTGGTCTGGCGCGGGCACCATCCGGCGGCGGCTCTACATGGTCATGCGGCGGGATGGCGAGCCCATCGTGTGGCCGGCGCGGGCCTTCGGGAATCCTCAGGATGCGGAGGACGCTGCGCGGATCGAGGCCGGCGAACTGCGCCCGTGGGTGACGGCGGCGGATAATGTGGATTTCAGCCTGCCGTGCCCGTCGATTTTCGACAGCAAGTCGCAGATCCTCGAAAAGCTGGGGCTGCGCGCAGTGCGGCCGCTGGCGGAAAAGACGATGGCGCGGATTGCGCTGGGTGTGAAGCGGCATGTGCTGGAAACGGCGCGCCCGGTTCTGGTGGTGGTGAACCATGGCGGGGACACCGCACGTGACCGGGCGCTTGACAAGCCCCTGCACACGCTGACGGCGCGCCGGGGCGATGCTCTTGTTTCCCCCGTTATCGCCTATGCCCAGCAAGGCGGCGGGGTGCGCGACGCTGCCCAGCCGGTGCAGACGATCACGGCAAGCCGGAAGGACCAGAACCAGCTGATCGTGCCCTATCTGGTGCCGCGCTATGGCGAGCGGGCCGGGCAGGCCCCGCGCTCTTCCGGCTGTGACCGCCCCGGCCCGACTGTGGTTCCTTCTGGCAATGGCGGGAGCCTTGCGTGTGTGCACATGATGACCATGCGGCCCTCGCAGGATCCGTGGTCATCTGCGGAGCGGCCGCTGCGCACCATCGTTGCGGATGGCGCGGCGATAACGACCGTTTCCGCTGGCCTGATGCCAATGATTTCGCGCCAGTTCGGGGCCTCGGTCGGCGCTGGGGTGGATAGCCCGGTGGGCACCATCACGGCGGGCGGGGCGGGCAAGGCGGCGCTGGTTTCGGCATTCATTGCGCAGCACAATGGCGGGCCACGCCCGGGTGCGCCGGGACATGATCTGCGCGAGCCGGTGAGCACCATCACCACGTCCGGATCACAACAAAATCTGGTGGCGGCGCATATGCTGAGCCTGCGGGGCACTGACCGGCGCGACAGCCCGGCGGATGAGCCTGCGCGCACCACAACCGCTTCCGGCACGCATGACGCGCTCGTGAGTCTGCCAATGCTGACCGTCTATTACGGGACAGACGAGGTCGGTGGGGCGCTGGCCCAGCCGATGCGCACGGATACGGCCAAGGCCAGGTTTGGGTTGGTTTCCGCCCTTGGCACATTGCCGCCCTTTGGGCCGGAGCATGAGGCCCGGGCGCGAGAGGTGGCCGATTTTCTGCGGGCGCATGGCTGCTGGGATGAGCGAGAATTCGTAACGGTCGAGGCGGAGGGGCAAACCTTCGTGCTGGTGGATATTGGCATGAGGATGCTGACCCCGCGTGAGCGCTTCTCCGCCATGGGTTTCCCGCCGGATTACATCATTGATCGCGGCCTTGATGAGGACGGCAATGTGGTGACGTTCTCGCAGGCGCAGCAGGGCCATATGTGCGGGAATGCCGTTTGCCCGACCGAGGCGGCTGCGCTGGTGGCCGCCAATTATCAGCCCCGTGAGGTTTCCATGCCGCGCGCGCGCAAGGCGCGGCATGTCGAGGTTTCCGGTTTCTTCGCGGAGGCGGCGGAATGATTTCAGGCCGCCTCCTCCATGCTGATGACAAGCTGCCCCCCCAGAGCCGCAAGGGCTTCCACAAGGGGGGCAAGCTTGGTGGGGTGCATCGGGTCAAGCAACCGGCGCACCGCCTTTTCGTCTTTGCCCAGCCTGCGGGCGAGTTCGCTCTTGCTGATGCCGCTGGCGCGGAAGCGCTCCAGCAAGGCCAGCTTGGCGGCGGTTTCCGCTTCCACCGCGACGGGCTCCAGCCCCTTTGCCTGCGTCGTTGCGACCGGCAGGGGCAAGCCCCGGCGCGGGTAGGTGAGCAGGGCAAGGCCAAGGGCTTCCTGCGCCTGCGCGCGGGCGTCCGCCATATCGTCACCCTGTGTGATGGCTTCCGGCACATCCGGGAAGCTGACGACGATGCCGCCTTCATCGCCGGGCTCGAATTGCGCGAAAAATCTGAATGTCAGCATCGTTCCGGTTCCTGTTCTGGGTCTGGCAACGGGGTTCCCCCGGTCTCAATCGAGACCGAGGGTTTTGCGGATTTTCCGGGCTGTCTTGGGGTCTATCTCCCGGGAGGGGAGGGTTGTCACCCTGTCTCCGACCCAGAGCATTGCGTGCCCGCCCTTTCCGCGGCGGCTCTCTTCGTGGAAGGGGAGGTTTCTG
Organism: Haloleucobacter albus; assembly: GCF_052492075.1. NCBI lineage: Bacteria > Pseudomonadati > Pseudomonadota > Alphaproteobacteria > Hyphomicrobiales > Xanthobacteraceae > Haloleucobacter > Haloleucobacter albus. Next base: position 49,982 of record NZ_JBQWAS010000015.1, on the reverse strand, counting down.
GCTTTTGCCTCCTCCCTGATTTCCGCGATGAACCGCGCCCGTTTGTCCATGACCACCTCCTTGTTGATGAATTGAATATCGGACATTTATGTCCGAGCGTCAAGCGTAATCGGGCAATTTTGTCCGAATATATTGCGGGGGAAGCGGCATGAACGATTCCGATCTCTCCGCATGGGTCGAAGATGCGCGGGCCGTGCGCGTGGAAGAGGTGCTTTCGCGCCGCTCCATCAAACTGCGTCGTGCTGGCAATGAACTGGTGGGCCCGTGCCCGGTGTGCGGGGGGCGGGATCGGTTCTCGGTCAACCCCCCGAAAAACCTCTGGAATTGCCGGCATGCCGGGCGCGGGGGCGATGCCATTGCGCTGGTGGAATATCTGGATGATGCCGATTTTCTGGCGGCCTGCGAGACGCTGACGGGCCGTGCGCCGCCGCGCGGGGAGGGCCAGCGGGCCAGCCCGGAAGAGCTGGCGGCACGGGAACAGGCCCGCCGCGTGCGCGAGGATGAGGCGCGGGCGCTGGAAGAGCGGCGGCGCGGGCGTTATCGCGAGGCGGAGCGGGACCGCTGCTTTGCCCAGTGGCGGCGGAGCCTGCCTCTCGCGGGCTCGCTGGCGGAGACCTATTTGCGCGAGCTGCGCGGGCTGGATGTGCCCTCGGGCGCGCATCTGCGGTTTGCGCCGGATATGCCCTATTTTCACGGGGTTGAAAAGGATGAGGCGGGCCGGCGGCGGCCGCGTCGCATCGGGTCCGGCCCGGCGATGCTGGCGGCGATGACGGATGGCGCGGGCAACTTCCGGGGCCTGCACATGACCTGGCTGGATCTGGCGCGTGCCAAGGGCAAGGCCGCATTTATCGACCCTGACAGCGGCGAGGTGCTGCCGGCCAAAAAGTGCCGGGGCACGGTGCTGGGCAGCCGCATTGTGCTGTCTCCGGGCGGGCCGGAGCCGGTGGGGCAGTGCTCCGGCGAGGGCATTGAGACCACGCTCGCGATGTGGAGCGCGCTGCGTCGCGCCGGCGGCCTGCCGGAGGGCTGGCTTTGGGCCGCTGGCATCACGCTGGGCAATCTCACGGGCAAGGCGTTGGAAACCGTGAGGCACCCGACAGAGGTGCGGGTGACCGCCAAGGGACACAAGCGCGCCGTGAAGGTGCCCGGCCCGGTGCCGGCCCTTGATGAACCGGCCATGCCGGTGCCGGAGAGTGTGCGCGATCTGGTGTTGCTGGCGGATGGCGACAGCGAACCATTTTTCACCCGACAGGCAATGGCGCGGGCAGAGGCGCGGCATGCGCGCGAGGGGCTGCGGGTGGTGACGTACTGGCCCGCTACAGAGGCGGATTGCAACGATATGATTATTGAGGATGCAGCATGAGCGAGCGGGGAGAAATTGCGGCGGGGCCGGGTGCGCAGGCGCTGGCGGCGGGGTTTCGGGCGGCACTTGCCGGGCTGAGCGTGCCGCCGGAGGTGCCGGGTGCCCAGACGGGGGCCCAGACGGAAGCGGCGCAGGCGGAGGATGACGCCCCGCGCGTGTTGCGTGATGGCGGCTATGATGTGGAGCGCCTGAACCGGGAATGGGCGCTGGTGCTGATGGGCGGCAAGGCCGTGGTCATGCGCGAGCAAGGCGGAGGCGCGCCGGTGGAAGACCGGCAGCGCTTCCTGACCGTCGATTCCTTTCGGCTTTGGCTGGGCAACACCTGTACCGAGGTTCCGGCGGCGGATGGCAAGATCCGCGCCCTCAGCCATGCCGAGCGCTGGCTGAAAGACCGGCATCGCCGCCAGTATTCGGGCATCCAGTTCTTCCCGAACCCGGATGGGGTGGAGTGCTTCAGGGATTATCTCAATCTGTGGCGCGGCTTTGCCGTGGTGCCGAAAGCCCGGGAGAATGGCTATGCCATCTTCCACGATCACATTCTGAATAATGTCTGCCACGGGGATGAAGGGCTCTTTCGCTGGGTGTTTGGCTGGTTCGCGCACATGGTGCAGCGCCCGCGCGAGCGGGTGGGAACGGCGCTGGTGATGCGCGGGCGCATGGGCACTGGCAAGACCAAGGTGGGCGAAGTGATGGGCTCGCTGTTTCCGGCCCATTATTTCGCGGTGGATGACCCGCGCTATGTGACGGGGCAATTCAACGCGCACATGGCCAGTTGCCTGTTATTGCAGGCGGAAGAGGCAGTTTGGGCGGGCGACAAGGCGGCGGAAGGCCGGCTGAAAGGGCTTGTTACCTCGAAGTTTCAGATGATCGAGAGCAAGGGTGTCGATCCAATCCGGTTGGACAACTATGTGCGGCTGATGATGACCTCAAACGAAGACTGGGTGGTGCCTGCCGGCAAGGATGAGCGGCGATTTTGTGTGCTGGATATTCACCCGCGCTGCGCGCAGAACTCTGATTACTTCCGGGAAATGGAAGAACAGCTTGCGGATGGCGGGCGCGAGGCGCTGCTGCATGATCTTCTGAGTTTCGACCTGTCACAGGTGGATCTGAGGCGCATTCCGCGCACCAAAGCCTTGCTGGAGCAGAAGCTTTCCAGCCTCCATAGCGTGGAGGAGTGGTGGTATGGGCGGCTGTTTGCCGGGGCGCTGACACGCAGCGGGCGCGCGTGGGGGCAAGCCGTGCCTTCGCGGGTGCTCTATGACGACTATCTGCATGAGGCGGAGCGGGTGGGGTGGCGACGGCGAGACAGCCCTACCGCCTTTGGCAAGCGCCTGCGCAAGGTGGTGCCTGGGCTGCATCGCGACAAGGATTATGACGCGGAGGGTGGCTCTTCCACGCCGCGCGAGTGGTGCCTCACTTTCCCCGCGCTCGGGGCATGTCGGGAGGCGTGGGATTCCGCGATGGGGCAAACCGACGAGTGGCCGGATGCGGAGACCTGAAGGTGTCTTTCCGGCCGCCACCGCGCCGGGTGCGGAACCGGGGCAACCGGCCCCGGACTGGGGCAAAAATAATAAAGTACTTTCAATGCGTTGCCCCACTTGCCCCACTTGCCCCATTTTTTAGCCCTCGCGCGTACACGTGAGGCGCGCGCAAAGGGGGGCGGAGAATGGGGAGCGGCGATGGCGGAAAATCTGATGGTTTTCATTTTGACTGGGGCAAGTGGGGCAAGTGGGGCAAGCCACTGAAACAGCGGCGGAATTGACTGGGCCAGATTTTCGGGGAACTGGGGCAAAGAGGGCAGGCGATGAAACAGCGGATCGACATTGAGCATCTGGTGGCCTGGGCCTATCGCGATCAGCGTGTGGACCGGGTGGCGGCGCTGGCGCGGGGGGTGGCTGCGCCGCGCATGCGCTCTGCGACTGACGCGATGATGAGCATCGAGGCGCTGGGCACGCGGGTGGGCACATCCGGCCTGCATCTGACGGCGCTGGGCGCGGCGGTGGCGCCGGATGCGATGGCGGTGCATGAGGCGGTGATGGCGCTGCCCGGCGAGGCGCTGGCGCTGGTGGTGGGGCATGGTCGGGGTGGGTGTCGGCCATCCTGGCACGGGCGCGAGGCGGAGCGGCTGGTGGCGGATACCTATGGCCACGGCGGGCGGGTGCGGATGGTGCGGGATCTGGGCAGGCGTGAGGTTGGGTGTCGGCTGCGCTGGGCTGTGGACCCGGCGCTTGTGGCGCATTCGCGCGGGCAATATGTGATGTGGTGGTATGCGCTGGATGGGTTGGCCTGCGGGCTTGCTGGGGCGTTGTGCGCGCATGAGGCAGCCCCGCCCGCCGCGCCGCGCGAGCCGTGGCTGTTGCGGGCGCTCTACCGGGTGGATGAGCCGGATTGGCTGGCCATCGAAAAAGCGGGTTGACTGAGAAAAAAAGTTTGCGTAGCTTCAACCACAGATAAAAAGGTTTGAGACCCCGGAGCGCAACCCGCTGCCGGGGTCTTTGCGTTGGGGATGTGGGCCATGGTCAAGAGGCCACCTCGTCTCCGGTCGCTGCCGCCTCGGCTCCCGCCGCCGGCTCCGCTGCTGCCGGTGCAATCACATGACAATGGATCGCGCACGCAACGGCGCGCCATCGAGTCCCCGTGGCGGCGATGGTATGCGACAGCCAGATGGTCCGCGCTGCGCGAGGAGACGTTCGCGCGGGACGGGTATAGCTGCCAGATGCAGGGATGCGGGCGGCTGATCACCGATCCACGGCAACGGGTGTGTGACCATATCCGGCCGCATCGGGGTGATGAGGCGTTGTTCTGGGATCGCGACAACCTGCAGACGCTGTGCAAGCCCTGTCACGATGGGCGCAAGCAGGCGGCGGAGCGCCGGCGCTGGTGAGGGTAGGGGGTGGCAAAAGTGCTGTATGGCCCCCTTTTCCTGACCCCCGCCCCTCACATTCGGAGATTTTTTTCCTGTGAGCGATGAAAATTCTGATGGAACGGTCGGGGTCGATCTGTTCGGCCAGCCGACCTTGCCGATCCGCGACCGACGCGGACGCCCGTCTTTCAAGAAAGACAAGGAAAATCAAGACTTTGTGTGCGCCCGTGTGGCGGCTGGCTGGTCTCACAAGATGATCGCGGAGAATATGGGGATCGATGAAAAGACCCTGCGCAAACATTTTTCCCGTGAGCTGCAATCCGGCCTGGTGCTGACTGAAGGCGTGCTTCTGGATGTTCTCATGCGCAAGGCGCGCGAGGGGCACGTGCCATCTGTGCGTCTGTTGATGGAGCGGATCTCGGCATCTGTACCGAGTGCGCCGCGTGTCCAGACGTCGCCAGCCGAAGGAGACGAAAAGCCGTCTGCGCCGGTCGGGAAGAAGGAGCAACGCCTGCAGGATGCGCAGTCGGTGCCTGAGGATTATGGCGACATGTACGCCAGACTAAGGACACCTCATTGATGCAACGGCCATCATTTGCCTGTCCAGACTGGGAGGGTAAGCTCCGACGCGGCGAAACGCCGATCCCGGATCTGCCGCTGGACCCGATCTATTCGGATGTATCGGTCAAGCTGTTTGACAAGCTGCGCCTCCCTGACATTCCCGGCACGCCAACGATGGCGGAGGCCGCTGGAGACTGGATGCGCGACATTGTGCGGGCGTCGTTCGGCTCGATTGACCCTGAGACGGGTGCGCGTTTTGTGGGTGAGATTTTCAATCTCGTGCCCAAGAAAAACGGCAAGACCACCAATGCTGCCGCGCTTGGTCTGGTCGCGCTCCAGATGTTTCAGCGGCCCGGCGTGATCGGGAATATCATTGGTCCGACGCAATCCGTCGCGGATACCTGTTTCTATCAGGCATGCGACATGATCTCTCTGGACGATTTCTTGTCCCGACGCTTCAAGATCGTGGGGCACAAAAAAGAAATCGTTGACCTGTATAATGATGAGCAGACGGGCCGCCCGCGCAACTCTGTACTCAAGATCAAGAGCTTCGACCCACGTGTGGTGACGGGCGGTATCCCTGACTTTGCAATCGTCGATGAATTGCACGTCATGAGCGCATCATCGCACGCAACGCGCGTCATGAACCAGATTCGCGGGGGCATGGTGACCAAGCCGGACAGCCTGCTGATCATCATCACGACGCAATCGGAATCGCCACCTACAGGGATTTTCAAGAGCGAATTGAATTATGCGCGCGGTGTGCGGGACGGGAAAATCACCAAGGGCGTGCGCATGTTGCCGGTGCTCTACGAATTCCCGGAAGGGATGCAGCGTGATGAGGGCAAACCGTGGGCAGACCCTGAAAACTGGCCCATGGTGCTGCCCAATCTGGGGCGATCCCTGACCATTCCGCGCCTCGTCGATGAGTGGGATACGGCGCAGGAAAAAGGCGAGCAGGAAGCCCGTGAATGGGCATCGCAGCATCTCAATGTGGAGATCGGCCTTGCGATGCATGATCGGCGCTGGGTTGGCGCGGATTACTGGGAGGGGGCTGCGGATCGGACCATCACGCTTGAGCGTATCATTGATGAGTGTGATGTGGGCGTGGTGGGCGGTGACATTGGCGGGCTTGATGACCTGTTCGGCCTGGCGGTTCTGGGCCGGCACAGGGAGACCCGTAAATGGTTGGCGTGGTGCCACGCCTGGGCGCAGCCCATAGCGCTGGATCGCAACAAGGACATGGCTGAGGCGCTGCGCGGATTTGAGCGGGATGGCGACCTGACGATCTGTGATGTTGGGGCGGATGTGGTGCAGGTGCTGGATATTATCCGTCGGCTTGACCGCGCGGGCCTCCTGCCGGACGAAAATGCGATCGGCCTTGACCCGGCCTTGTCGGCGGATCTTGTCGTGGCCCTTGCCGATGCCGGTATAGGCGACCCCAAGGTTATGAGTGTCTCGCAGGGTTATCGGCTCTCAAGCGCCATTTTCGGGGCGGAACGTCTGCTGGCGGCCGGGAACCTGTGTCATGCCGGGGCGCCGCTCATGGCCTGGTGCGTCGGCAATGCGGTAACGGAGCCGCGTGGCCAGAATGTCTACATTACCAAGCGCAAGGCCAGCGAGAAAATAGACCCGCTGATGGCGCTCTACAACGCGGTGGAAATGGCCAGCCGCGCGCCGGCACCGCGCGCGGTGTCGATCTACGAAACCCGTGGCGTGCTGATGGTGTGATATGTGGCTGCAAAATCTATTTCGCCGCGCACCACGTGCTGACAGCCGTGGGGCGGGAAGGCATCCGGCTGCTCAGATGGATGGTGGCGGGGATGTTCTGGTGGCGCTCTCGGAGATGATCCGCTTCGGGGTATCGCCAACCGCGACGGGGATACATGTCAATGTGGACCGCGCCCTGAAAACCCCGGCCATGTGGCGGGCCGTGACGCTGATATCCAACTGCATCGGCATGTTACCGTTGCATCTGATTGACGCAAAAACGAAAGAAAAGCAAAGCGATCACCCGCTTTATACGGTGCTGCATCGCCGTCCGAATGACTGGCAGACCGCCTTTGACTTCCGCGCGCTCATGCAGATGCGGGCGCTGGTCAAGGGCAACGCCTATGCGCTGGTTGTACGCGGGCGCGACATGCGCAGCGGGCGGGGCAAGGTGCTGGGGCTGGTGCCGCTGGACCCGGACCTTGTGAGTGTCGATCAGGATACGTCCTGGCGGGTGACCTATCGTTATCAGCCGCGCAAGGGTGGCAGTGTGACCTATAACCCGCAGGATATCCTGCACCTGCGGGGGGTGACGCTTGACGGCTTGCGTGGGCTCTCGCTGGTGAGGCAGGCCGGGGAGGCGATCGGGATTGCTCTGGCGGCGGAGCTGGCCACCTCGCGGCTCCTGAAAAACGGGACCATGACGGGCGGAGCGCTTGAGCTGCCGGACCTGCTGTCGCCGGAGGCATATGACCGGCTGCGCGCCAGTCTCGCGGAAAAATCCGGTGCGGACAATGCCGGCAAGCTGCTGATACTGGAGCAGGGCGCTAAGTTTTCGGCGGCCGGCGTCAGTGCGCGCGACGCACAGCTTGATGTGCTGCGCAAGATGCAGGTGGAGGAGATCGCACGCGTTACCGGCGTGCCGCGTCCTCTGCTCATGATGGATGAGACAAGTTGGGGCTCCGGCATTGAGGCGCTGGGTCAGTTTTTTGTCACCTACGCTCTCAACCCGTGGTTTGAGGCGTGGCAGCAAGCCTGTGAGCGCACCCTTCTGGGGGATGGTGAGCGGGGGAATCTGGCGGCAAAATTCAATGCTGGCGCGCTTTTGCGGGGAAGCATGAAAGATCAGGCGGAGGTGCTGGCAAAGGCGCTGGGCTCCGGCGGGCATGCCCCGTGGATGCATGTGGATGAGGTGCGCGACACCATGGATCTGCCGGAACGGGAAGCCCCGCCACACACGATGATGACGGGAACAACTGAAGCGAAAGGGGGGCGGTGATGAAGCAGCGGCCTAAGGTATTGGCGCGTGCGCGCCCTGGCGCATTGCCGGTGCCCGCGAACATGGATGTGCAGGCCCTGACCTGCCCGGCGGTGCTGGATCGCTGGGCTGATGGGGCGGCCGGGGTGCGGGCTCTGGCCACGGGTGACAATGTGATCACCATGTTTGATGTGGTCGGGGAGGATTACTGGTCGGGTGGTGGGCTCACCGCCAAAAAGGTGTCGCAGCAGCTCCGGGCTATTGGGGACCGCCCTGTGGAGGTGCATGTCAATTCCCCGGGTGGCGATGTGTTTGAGGGCATCGCCATCTATAATGTGTTGCGCGAGCACCCGCAGGATATCACCATCAAGGTGATGGGCTGGGCGGCCTCTGCGGCCTCGCTGATTGCGATGGCCGGGGACCGGATCGAGATCGGGGCAGCCTCCTTTGTGATGATCCATAATGCGTGGGTGGTGTCGGGCGGCAACCGGCATGACATGCGTGAGGTGGCGGAGTATCTGGAGCCGTTTGACGCTGCGATGGCCGATGTTTATGCGGCCCGCACCGGCCGGCCTGTCGGCGATATCGTCAAATGGATGGATGCCGAAACCTATATGTCCGGGGCGCAGGCCATAGAGCGCGGCTTTGCCGATGCGCTCTTGTCGGCAGATGCCGTCTCTCATGATGAGGCGGCGCAGGCATCTGACCGTGCCGTGAACGATTTGCGTGCGCTGGAACTGACGCTTGTGGGGAGTGGCATGACCCGCTCACAGGCGCGCGCGCGCATCAGCAAGATCAAGGGTGCGGGTACGCCAGGCGCTGCCCCGCCCTCCGCCACGCCGGGCGCTGGCGATGATGAGTGGGCCGGTCTGTTGGCCGGCCTGACACAGACAATCCAGTCATAAGGTTAGATACCATGCACAATATCAATATTGCCGGCGCTGCGGCTCTGGCCACCCTCGCGCATGCCTGTCCGCCGCGCGCCCTGCTGGGCACCCCGCGCGCGGAAACAGGCTCCCCGCGTGCGGCTGTGGAGGCCATGAATCGCGCCTTCGAGGAATTCAAGGCGGCCAATGATGAGCGTCTGTCCGGCAAGGCCAATGGGCCGGAAGTGGATGAAAAGCTCGGGAAGATCAACGCCGCCATGGATAATATCCAGACGGAACTTGATCGTTTGGCCCGGGAGAATGCCGCGCGTGCGGCCTCTGGCGGCGGGCAGGATCGCCCGGCCCCTGAAGACCCGGAATACAGCCAGGCATGGGCAAAATTTTTCCGCGACGGGCAGGGTGAAGCCCAGATCCGTGCTGCGAGCAAGGCCGGCCCCCGTGCGGATCTGTCTGTTGGTGTGGCCGAGGGGGGCGGGTATCTTGCGCCGGTGGAATGGGATCGGACCATCACCAACCGGCTCCAGATCTTTTCGCCCATGCGGGCGCACGCCTCGTCGATCACGGTTTCAAAAGCCGGATTTACGAAACTCTACAATGAGGGTGGAGCGGATTCCGGCTGGGTCGCTGAAACGGCGGCCCGTCCGGCAACCGGCACCCCGACTGTCAAGCCGCTGACATTCGAGACGGGGGAAATGTACGCCTATCCGCATACAACCCAGACGCTCCTCGAAGATGCGGAAATTGATGTGGAGGCGTGGCTCGCGGCGGAGGTCCAGGACGAATTCGCCAAGCAGGAAGGCGCGGCGTTCCTTGCCGGTGACGGGGCGGGCAAGCCCTTCGGTGTCCTGACATATGTGGATGGCGAGGCCAATGCAGCACGCCACCCTTATGGGGCCATCGGGACCGTGGAAACGGCGGCCTCTGGTGCGCTGGGGGCGGATGATCTGATCAATTTGATCTATGATCTGCCGGCCGAATTGCGCGCGGGCGCTAAGTTGTTCCTCAATCGCGCATCCCTGCGCGAGTGCCGCAAGCTGAAGGATGGCGACGGCAATTATCTGTGGCAGCCTGCCTTCGCGGCGGGTCAGCCCTCGACCCTGCTGGGCGAGGCCGTTGTGGAGATGCCCGGCATGCCGGATATCGCGGCGGAGGCCCTGCCGGTGCTCTATGGCGATATGGCCGCGACATATCTGATCGTGGATCGGCTGGGCATTTCCGTGTTGCGTGATGAGCTGACCCGCAAGCCCTATGTGGGCTTCTACACCCGCAAACGGGTGGGTGGCGGTGTCGTCAACCCCGAACCGATGCGGGCGCTGAAGATTAAGGCGTAATGTCTGGCGGCGCGGAGTGACCGCGCCGCCTCTCGTCTCTCTGACATGATGAGGTGCGCATGCTGCAGGCTGTATGCGTGACGCCGCCTGCACAGCTCCCTGTGAGCCTTGAGGCGCTCAAGGCGGCGCTGAGAATAGATCATGATGACGATGATGCGGATCTGACCGCGCTGATTGGCGCGGCCACATCCTATCTGGATGGGCGGGCCGGTATTCTGGGCCGGGCATTGCTGATGCAGACCTGGCAACAGGATTTGCCGGGCTGGCCACGGGGCGGGGTCATCCGCCTGTCGCTGGGGCCGGTGCGATCCGTGGATAGCATCCTCTACCGGGATAAATCCGGTGCGGTGCAGACCCTGCCGCCGGCATCCTACAGCAGCCCATTGGTGGATGATCTGGGGCCATTTGTGCGTTTGCGCGGGTCGTTGCCGGATCTGGCGCGCGAAGATGATGCCGTCAGCGTGCAATGGGTGGCCGGTTATGGCGCCCCGGAGGATGTGCCGGACAATATCTGCCGCGCCATCATGCTGCTGGTTGGGCACTGGTATGCCCCGCCATCCAATGGCGGTGGGGAAGGTGTCCCGCCTGCCGTACGGGCCATGCTTGGCCCCAGCATGATGCGGAGGGCCTGACCATGGCGTGGGTGCGCTTTGAGCGGGATTTCGAGTTTGATCCGCCGGCGCGCGGCGGGCGGGTGACGCTCCGGTATCGGGCCGGGCGATCCTACAATGTGCCGCGCGCCTGTGCGCTGCGCGCCAAGGCGGCTGGCGCGGCTGTATCCATTTCGCGTCCGGGAACTGATGAGGCGGGGCATGACTAGCGCCGGCGATCTGCGCGGGCGGGTGATGTTTCAGGCCCGCAGCATCGCCCCTGACGGGGCGGGCAATCATGAGGCTGGCTGGGTGAATCAGTTTGAGCGGCGCGCTTATGTGCGGCCCCGGCTGGGCGGGGAGGCGGTTGTGGCGGCGCGGCTCGAAGGCATCACAACCCTGACAATTACGGTGCGGGCCTGTTCCGCCACCCGCCAGATACAGGCGGATTGGCGGGCGGTGGATGCACGCACCGGCGCGATCTATGCGCTGACCTGTGCCCCGGTTGACCCGGACGGGCGGCGGCAGTGGCTTGAGATGATGGCCACCACGGGGAGGGCGCCATGAGCGCACCTGATGAGGCGTTGCAGCGGGCCATCTATGCCGCGCTGATGGCAGACGCGGCTGTGGCGGATCTGGTGGATGGGCGCATTTATGACGCGGTGCCGGATGGGGCCGGCTTCCCACGCATCACATTTGGCGATTTTCAGGTGTTGGATGATAGCGCCGATTGCATCGCCGGATATGAGGTGGTGACCACGCTGCATGTGTGGTCACGCGCCGTGGGCGGGGTGGAGGCCAAACGGATCTGCTGGGCCGTGCGGCAGGCGCTGCATGAGGCGGAGCTGGATCTGGGAGTGGATAGTGCCCTGTGCTCACTGCAATGCGGCAGCACCCGCACCAGCCGTGATCCTGACGGGCTGACAACCCACGGCATTATCGACATCGCGGCTCTGATCGAGAGCCAGTAATATCAACTCAAGCAAGGGCTTGCATCATGGCCAAACCGACGACTTACAGAGGCTCACATCTGCTTGTCAAAATTAGTGACGGCGGGGACCCTGAGGAATTTTCCGCGCCGTGCGGGCTGACTACGCGCGGGCTGTCGCGCACCGCCGAAACCAACAGTACCAGCGTGCCGGACTGTGATGACCCGGATGCGCCTGCGTGGACTGAGGCGGAAGTGGGCAGCCAGTCATGGTCCGTGAGCGGCTCCGGTGTTCTGGCTGCTGAGAGTGTGGCCGTCTGGGATGAGTGGTTTGCCTCCGGCGAAGCGCGGAATGTGCAGATTGATCTTGGCACGGGAGCTGCCGGGCGGCGCTATACCGGACGGGCTTTGCTGACCTCCTATGAGGTGACCGGGGAGCGAGGGAACAAGGTACAGGTGTCTGTCACACAGACGGGAGATGGCCCGCTGGTGGCTGCGGATCTGGCCTGATGGCGGGCTTTGATGCGCGCGTGACGCGCCCGTGGGGCGATGGGGACACCACCTTTCGCCTCACTCTGGATGGCTTGCTTGAGCTGCAAGACAAGGTGGATAGCGGGCCGCTGGCCATTGCGCTGCGATTGCAGGGTGATGACTGGCGGGTCGAGGATGTGCGCGAGACGTTGCGGCTGGGCCTGATTGGCGGGGGCAAGACCCCGGCGCAGGCTCTGGCGCTGGTGGCGCGCTATGTGGACCGCCGTCCGCTGCTGGAAAATGTGCCTGTTGCGCGGGAGGTGATTTATGCCGCCCTTGCCCAGCCGGATGATGCGCCGGGAAATCCCGTGGCGGCAGCGCAGACGGATGGCTCTCCGCTGCCGCCATCTACCAGTGCGGTGCCGTAATCGGGCTGGCCCCTGAGTGCATCGGGGGCATGAGCCTGTATCAGCTCGTGGCCTATGTGACGGGCTATGCGCAGGCACATGGGCAGGCTGAGCCCCCGGCTCCATCCGACGATGATTTTGACGCGTTGCTGCGCATGTCTGCGCAGATGGATGCCCGGATGGCGGGGTGGGGGTGACTTATTCACCGTTTTCTATTTCGGATGATTTCATTTCATCCGTAAGTGCGCGGAGGTGAGCCTCAAGGTTCTTTATATCCTTGAGGAACTCTTCTTTCGTATAGTTCTGCCTTGGGGCTGTGCTTACAGCTTGATCCAGAAGGTGGACAATCTCCGCCGTGAGAGAGCGATTGTTCTCACGGGCGCGAGCTTCCAGCCGCGCTTTTAGGAGCGCGGGCATCCGAATGTTCACTTGAGGATCTTCACGGGCCATATCGCACAAATATAGCACCATATGCTTGACGGCAATGAAGCACGGTGCTCTAGTATCACCGTGCTTCATTGGAGGGTGATTTGAGCAATATGGCGCAAATGGCTTTGCGTATGCCTCCCGATCTTCGGGAGAGCATCAAGGCAGCCGCTAAGGCAAATGAGCGAACGATGAATTCCGAGGTGATCCATCACCTCAAGCGCATCTTCGGAAGCGCAGAGGCAGCGACGGGGGCAGAGTTTGGCGACGACACCCCCGCCGCTGTCGATCCCAACACCGCTGTTGAAGCAGCGGGCCAGTTCCACACCCAGCAAAAGGACTGCTGAGATGGACGATAAACATATCATTCCTTTCCCGGAGAATGGCAAGGGCGTAGGCCCCCTCACCATGTCCAGTCGCGAGATTGCCGACCTGACCGGCAAACTCCACAAGAATGTGGTTCGGGACATTGAGGCAATGCTCAACGGGCTCAATTCTGAGCCGGTTGATTTTGAGGGCAAGTATCAGGATGCCAAAGGCGAATGGCGCAAGGAATACCGCCTCCCCAAACGCGAGACGATGATCCTCGTTTCCGGCTACAGCATTCCCCTTCGCGCCGCGATTGTGGACCGCTGGCAGGAACTGGAGGAGCAGAACGGCACGCCCGTGACCACGCTGCCCGCCGATGTGCTGGAAACCATCCGTCGTGATGATGGGATTTCGCGGATGTTGGCCAGCAAGGTGACAGGGATCGAAAAGGCGTTGAGCACACTTCCGGCGCTGGTCGAAACCGTCAACGCTCTTGCCGCTATTGTCCAGCCTTCCACGCCGGGAGTATTTCGCAACGGGCGCACCGTTGGGGCCATTCTGAAAGCGGCAGGGTTTTCACGTTGCCCCAAGGGACTGGCGAACCGGGTGGGCAATTGGCTGGAAGCGGCGGGCTGCCGGGTGGAAGGGCGGCTTGATACCGGGGTGAGCCGTGCGCGGCTGTTTGACCCCGACAGGGCAGAACAGTGGCTGAAGGCAGGGGGAAAATCCGCCATTGAAAACAATCTTGCCGAACGTGCCGGGCAAGCAGTTTTGCCGCTGGACGGACGGCTGACGCGTCGGCGGATCGAGAAGGTTATCGATGAGGGCAAGGGGGTGCTTTGCCTGAATGGAGAACTGGTTCTCATTGATATCAGGGGTACGTCCATCAAGGATGGTGAGCATTTCGTGGTTGTGACGGCTGCGGGTGACGTCAAGGTTGATACACCACACAAGGATGCAAACTCGCATTTGGCGATGGGGCCACGCGGGGCGATGGCATCCGACCAGATCGAGGCCGTTCCCGGCCATCGGCATCCGCTGCCGGTAGGGTGGCAATGCATGATACTAGGCAAGGTCATTGACCGGAAAAATGTTGTTCCGCTCCATCCGCAAGCCATCACTCACTGAATAACAAAACCGCCTACGGGCGGTTTTCTTTTTGCAGGGGAGGATGGAGATGAAAGCAAAAATCAAGCTGGAAGGCCTCTATGAGGCCGGACAGGGGCTTGAGGATCTGAGCAAGGCCACGCAACGCGGCGTGCTGAACCGGGCCCTGAAAAAAGCGGCAAAGCCATTGGTGGATGCGGCCAACGCCAATGCGCCGGAGCGCGAGGGCCACCGCCCGCCGGGCCACCGCAAGCTGAAAGGCAGCATCGAGGCCATTGTGCTGCGGGGCAATGCCGGCAAGGCGGCCTATGCCAAGGCCATGCGCGCGGGGGCAACCAAAAAAGAGGCTGGGCAGGCTGCACGGGCTGCGAACCGGGCGGCAGCCGGGCGCGGGGCGACAGCAACGGTGCGGGTGCGCACAACGGTGCCACATGCCCATTTGCAGGAGGATGGCACGGTGCGCCATGCGGCGCAGCCCTTTATGAGCCCGGCTTTCCACACCACCAAAGGGATCACGCAAGCCGCTGTTATTGCTGATCTTAAATCGGAAATCACGAAGGCGGCAGCGCGGGCCGCGAAGCGGGCGTTGCGCAAGGGGGGCAAAAAATGAACCTGACACTGCAACCCTATGACCGTGCGCGGATGGCGCTGGCGGAATGGGCGCTGGGCAAGCCTATCGGGGCGATCCTCGCGGAGGTTGAATCCACCGACGGCATGAGCCTGCAGACATTGCGGGCGCTTGTCGGGGCGGCGCTGGCCGCGCCGGGCGAGGTGGCGGTGGGCCGATTGCTGGCCTCCTCTCTGGTACGGGCAGATGCCCTGATCGACCGGGATGGGCTCGCGGCCGTGAGCGCGGCGGTTGGCAATGCGCTGGGCCATTTCATGGTTGGACTGAGGGCGGGATCGTGACATGGCGCAGCAAATTGCGGGCCTTTATATAGATCTGGGGCTCAATTCCGAGGGTTTTAACTCCGGGCTGCGTGAGGCGGGTCGTCGGCTACGCACTTTCGGGACGGATGCAAATGGGCAATCCGGCAAAATATCGTCGGCCTTTGCGGCCATGTCTTCCAATATTCGGGCGGGGATTGCGGGGGCGACCGCGCTTGCCGGAGGTGTGGCGGTAGTGGGTTCTACTGCTGTCGTCTCGCAACTGCGCTCTGCTTCCGCGGCTCTCGCCGAAATTGGGGCGGAAGCCCGAAAGGCCGGGGTGAGCGCAGAGGAATTACAGGAGCTCGGCTACGCCGCGCAACAGGTCAAGGTGAGCATGGATGCGCTGACCGATGGTCTGAAAGAAATGCAACTGCGCGCTGATGAATTTGTAGTGACAGGGAAGGGGAGTGGCGCTGATGCGTTTCAGCGTCTGGGTTATTCGGCGGAGGAATTGCGCAAGAAGCTGAAAGACCCGGTGGCCCTGTTCAAGGAAATTATCGAGCGGCTCAAACAGTTTGATACTTCTGCCCAGATACGTATCTCTGATGAAATATTCGGCGGGACAGGCGGCGAGCAGTTTGTTCGTTTTTTGGCTGCTGGTTCTAAATCCATTGATGAATGGGCCCATCGCGCCCGTGAGCTCGGGATCATCATGAGCAATGAACTGGTGGTTAAAGCCACTGAACTTGATGCCAAGTTCAATGAGCTCGCCACGGTCTTTGATATGAGGCTGAAAGGGGCGGTCGTTGCCGTCGCTGCCAAGTTCGATGAATGGGCGACAGCCGCGCAGGATTTCCTGACATGGGTGGGCAACTGGGAGGGGTGGGCGTATTTCCGCATGGCGGGTGATGTTCTGGGCACCATGAATGATGTCCTGAATTTGGGTGTTGAAACGCCAACTTTGATTGATCGAAGCCAGCAATCACAGCGGCGTCCGCATATCGATATTTCTGTGCCGGGTAAGGTGGTTGCGTCTAAAGAGAAAGAAAAGAAAACAAAGACCTCTAGCCGCCGGACGCCGGGCGAAGATTTTGAGCGCTCGATTGATCGCATCCGAGAGGAAATCGCGGCGTTGGAGCTGGAGCAGCAGGCGCTGGGCCAATCCACCTATGAGGCCGCCAGGCTGAGGATGGAACATGACCTGCTGGCAGAGGCGCGGCGGGCCGGTGTGCAGATCACCCCGGAAGTCGAGGCGGGGATACAGCGTGAGGCGGCAGCCTATGCGACCGCTGTAGACCAGCTTGAGCAGGCGCGCACAAAAATGGAGGGGGTGCGCGCCCTGCAGGATTATACGGGGCAGGCGCTGTCATCCTCCATATCGGGCCTGATTGACGGCACGAAAAGCCTGAATGACGTGCTCAAGGATCTGGTGGGCAATCTGGCGGATGCGGCGATGCAGGCGGCCTTGCTGGGGCAGGGGCCGTTGGCCGGCCTTCTGGGCGGCGGAAGCTCCGGCGGGTTGATGAGCGCGCTGTTCTCCGGCCTTGGCGGGAGCGGGGGCGGCTCGATCGGCCTGTTTGACACCGGGGGATACACTGGCGCTGGGGGGCGGCATGACCCTGCCGGTGTGGTGCACCGGGGCGAATATGTGTTTGACGCGGCCTCAACCTCGCGCATCGGCGTGGGCAATCTGGAGGCGCTGCGCCGCACCGGCCTGCCGGGCTTTGCGGATGGCGGTGCTGTGGGTTTACGCGCCCCCGCCATCCCCGCGCTCAAGGCCGGCGGCGGGACGTCGGTATCGCTCTCGCCCTCATACACGATTGATGCGCGGGGCTCGCAGATGAGCGAGGCGCAGTTCAAGGCGCTGTTGGACCAGAACAACAGGGCGCTGCTGAAGCAGGTGCCGGGGGTTGTGGAGCAGGCGCGGGCGCGGATGCCGCGCGGCAGGAGGAGCTGATGGCGATTACCTATCCGCGCCCCCTGCCGGAGGGTGTGCGCTATCTGCGCTCGCAGATGACGCTGCAGCGGGCCCTGTCCGTCAACACGTTGGCATCTGGCGCGGTGCAGGCGGCGGAGACGGGCGCGGCGCTCTGGCGGTTTCAGGTGCAGACAGAGCCGCTGCGCTGGTCTGGCCGGCGGGCGCTGAATGCCTGGTATGGCGCGCTGGCCGGCACGCGGCAGATCCTCGCTTATGACTGGGTGGGCTCCTATCCGCAGGCTTACGGGGCCGGGGTGCTGGATCTGACGCGGGCGGGCGGGGGCAGTTTTGGCAATGGGCTGGCGGTGCTGGGGGCTGTCACCGCCACCACCATCGAGTTGACCAGCCTGTCGGCGGGCTATGAGGCCCGCGCGGGTGACCGGCTCTCTTTCGCCTGGGCCGGGGTGCGGGCCTATCACGAGATTGTGGAGACGGTGCAGGCTTCCGCTGCCGGGGCTGTGACGGTGACGGTTGAGCCGGAGGTGCGCCTGTTGCCGGCCCCGGAAGCCGGGGCGGAGGTGGCGCTGGTGCGGCCGGCCTGCGTGATGATGATTGTGCCGGACACGTGGCAGTGTGAGGAGGGCGGCGCACTGGGGTCCGCCTCCTTTGAGGCTGTGCAGATACTGGCCTGAGGTTATCCGATGCGTGCATTTGACAGCGAGACGCTGGCCCTGCTGGCCAGCGGGCGCATGGTGACGGCTGCGCTGATCCAGTTTGATTTTGGCACCGGCACCTATGGGTTCTGGAGCGGCGCGGGCCGGCTGGAATTTGCCGGGCTGACATATCTCGGGGCCGGCGGGCTGATCGGGATTGAGGATGTAACAGCCGTCGGCAGCCTTGAATCCGCGAGCCTGACACTCACCCTCACGGCCATCGCCAATACGGCTCTGACGCCGGACACGCTGGCCGGCATCGAGGCCGAACACTATCACGGCCGCCCGGTGACATTGCGCCGGGCCTACACCCATCCAGAAACGCGGGCGCTGGTTGCCGTGGAGCGGCTGTGGCGGGGGTATGTGAGCCAGATCACCCATGATGAGACGATCGGGGGCGAGGCCGTGCTCGCGGTGACCTGCGAGAGCCGGGGGCGGGATGTGACCCGCAAGGGCTATCGGGTCTGGTCTGTTGCCGATCAGCTCCGGATTGATGCAGCGGATGGCGGGCTGCGCCATGCGGCTGTGGCGGGGCGGCAAACCGCCTTCTGGGGCCGCGCGCCGGGGAGTGCATCATGACACGCCTGCGCCATTGGCCGGATCGGCTGGACGATGTGATTGCCGCCTATCAGGGCGGCATATTTGTTTGGGGTGAGCGCGATTGCTGGCGTCTGGTGCTGGCCACGGTCGAGGCTGTTTCCGGCGCTGCGATCTATGCCGATCTGCCCGCCTATGACAGCGCCACGGGCGCGGCGCGTCTGCTGGTGGAGCGCGGCTTTAACGGCATCGGGGACGCGCTGGCGGCTGCGCTGCCGGAGGTGCCGCCCAGCCTTGCCCAGCGCGGCGATGTGGGTGTGATTGATGAGGCTGGCGGCGAGGCCGGCGTTGTGGTGATCGGGGCTGATGTGCTGGGCATGGCCCCGGCCGGCCTCACCCGCCTGCCGCGT
This sequence comes from Haloleucobacter albus, assembly GCF_052492075.1. NCBI lineage: Bacteria > Pseudomonadati > Pseudomonadota > Alphaproteobacteria > Hyphomicrobiales > Xanthobacteraceae > Haloleucobacter > Haloleucobacter albus. Next base: position 31,323 of record NZ_JBQWAS010000015.1, on the reverse strand, counting down.
GCGCGGCTCAAGCGGGCATTTCGGGCGGGATAATCAGATATGCCATTTATCGGGGCGGCGATTGTCGGGGCTGTTGGCCTTGCCGGCACGACGGCTGGCGCCATTGTGGGCGGGCTGATCAATGTGGGCATTGCCGGCGGGCTTGCTTACGCATCATCCGCGCTGGGCGGACAGCAGGGCGCAACGGCGCAGGCCGGTATCCAGACCGATGTGGAGATGGGCGGAGGCCAGCCGCGCGGCTGCACCTATGGCCGCGTGGGCGTGGCCGGCTATCTGGCATATATCAACACATTTGCCGACAACAACAACATGCTCGATATGGTCTATCTCCTCGGAGATGGGCCGCATGATGCGATCGAGCGGGTGTGGATCGGCGGCAAGGCTTATGCCGTCACGGTCCTGCAGGATAATGCGTACCGCACGGCCTATCGCGTCGAGGGGGTGCTGGGCGGTGCGGGTGTCTCCTATCTGACGCTCACCCTCTGGCGTGGATTTGAGGATCAGCCGGCCTCAACGCAGCTCGTCAATTATGCCAATCCGGCGGGGCGATGGACCACGGCGGATCGGCTCTCCGGCATCTGCTACGTGCATATGCGCGGCCTGTATGATGAGGAGGCATTCCCAAACGGCATCCCGCAGATGGTTTTCGAGATGCGCGGGCGGCGGCTCTATGACTGGCGGCGCGACAGCACGGTTGGTGGCAGTGGGGCGCATCGCTGGGACGATCCAACCACCTGGGAGTTTTCGGAAAATCCGATTGTCCAGCTCTATAATTATCAGCGCGGCACCTGGCTGGGCGGCGAGCTGACGGTGGGCATGGGCGTGGCCCCGGTGGATCTGGCGGCCGATAGCTGGACGGCGGCCGCCAATGCCTGCGATGAGCTGGTGGCGGAGAGCGATGGCAGCTCTGTGCCGCGCTATCGCTGTGGCACCTATGTGGCGGCGGATGAGGAGCACGCCACGGTGATCCAGCGCTTTCTGGATGCCTGTGCGGGGGCGCTCTATGAGCGCGTGGGGGCCTTCAGTCCGCAGGCTGGGGTGGCTCAGATTGTCACCTATCCGACCATTACGGATGGCGATCTCGTCTCCGGCCGTCAGGTGCGTTTTGCGGCGCGCCGCTCGCGCTCGGATCTGACAAATGGCGTCTTCGGGAGTTTTTCGGACCCGGCGGACCAGTATGAGCTGGTGGCCTATGAGGCCCGAACCTCGGCGGCGGCGGAGGCGGCGGACGGGGAAATCCGCCGGGTGCAGGTGGATTATCCATCCGTGCATCATGCCCTGCAGGCGCAACGGCTGGGGCAGATCCATCTGGGCCTGTCCCGCCTGCAGGCGACGGCCACCATCACGCTTGGATTTGCGGCCGTGGTGCTGGAGCCGGGGGATTGGCTGCGCTGGGACTCGGCGCGCTACGGGCTGCGGATCTGGCTGGTGGTGGATACCACCTCCCACGCTGACCAGACGGTGACGCTCAACCTGCGGGAGATCAGCGCGGCGGCCTATGCGTGGTCCGAGGATGATGAGGGTGCGGTGAGCGTGCCGGGCGTGCCCGGCGACAAGCCGGACCTGATCACCACGGTGCCGCTGATGAGCGTGCTCGCCACCTCGCTGGTGAGTGAGGCGGGCGCCAAACAGCCGGCCTTGCGGGTCACATGGTCACCTATCCTCGATGCGACGGTAGACGCCATCGTGATCGAGTATCGTCCGCAGGGCAGCGCCGATGTGATGACGGCCACCAGCACCGCCCCGAATGGCGGCGAGCTGCTGATATCTGCCGGGTTGCAGGGCGCGACCACCTATGAGGTGCGCGGCACGCTGGCCACGACGCCCAGGCGCACCACGACATGGACCGATTGGCAGGTGGTGACAACGGGCGACATGACCGTTGCCCCGGCACCCGGAACCGTAACTGTGGAGGCGATGGAGGCGGCGCTGCGCGAGCGTGTCTTGACGCGGCAGGATGAGGATATCGCCGCCCTGCGCGAGATCACGGATGCGCTGGGCATGGCCGTGGCCAATGTGGATGCGGTGGCCCGGAAGCAGGCTGATGAGGTGTGGACCGCCTCCCGGCGCGAAACAGAGCGCATGGGCGTGCGTGTGGGAGAGGCAGAGGCGTCAATCACGGCAGAGCGTGAGGTGCGGGCCAACGCTGATAGCGCACTGGCTACGGACATCGGGGTTGTACGGGCCAACGTGGCCAGCAATACGGCGTCAATCACGAGCACTACTGAGGCGCTGACAGATCTGACCAATGCCGTCGCCCTCCAGCGTACGGACCTTGAGGCCCAGATTGAGGGCGTGGTCGCCAATGTCTCCGTGCAGGCCATTGCCAGCGCGAGCAAGCCGGATGGGGCGCTGGCCGCCTACCAGATCGCCGTGAAGGCCGGTGATGGCGAGGATCTGGCGCAGGGCGGGCTGATGCTCGCGGTTTATGGCACGCCGGGCAATTACAGCTCGAAGCTGTTTTTGCAGGCCGATTCCACGTCAATCATGGATGGGGCCGGCGGCAAGGCGTTGCTGACGGTGGATGCGAGCGGGACGGCCTATCTCAATGCGGATCTGGTCGCCGATGGCAGTTTGACGGCAGCCAAGGTTATCGCGGCTACCCTCTCCGCAATCACGTCCAATACTGGCGACCTCAATGTTACCGGGCTCATGAGCATTGGCGCGAAAATCTCCGCCAGCGGCCCGAATGGTAACATCATCATATCGGATTGAGGCTATGGGCGCGCGTGTCATCCTGGGCAATTTTAATGGGGAGCCCCGTCTGCGGATTGCGCGCGACGGGTTTGATGCCGGCGATACGGGCCTGACCAATGAGCAACTTGTGTACGATAGCACCTGGCGCAATGTGCTGTCCTTGCACCAATACGCCTATGGTACAACTGACGGTACGCTTGAGGATATTGCGGGGCTGCACTTTCAAACTATCATGTTGGATGAGCCGCTTGACTACAACCCTGTTGTATTTGCGTGGCGCATTACCAATCAGACGGCAAACAGACTTGGCAATGTGCGCTTCCCCTGTCTCGCCATCAGCAAGACAGACCGCATCCATCTGTGGTGCGGTTACGGTAATGGCTCAAGAAGCCAATTTGACTACATCGTCTTCAAGGCCCCGATTGACGCAGACCTTGCCTCCGAGTCTGTAACGGGGGTGCCTCGCCTCCTTCTGGGGAATCACCCAAACAGAGGCACTTCGGGATTTTGGCAGTCCCGTCGCGGCGCGAACGTCCTGACAGCTCCAGACGGCGACATGCTCATATCGACCGACGCGGCACCGATACAGGTATCGGAGGCGGGTACAGCAAACACCTCGCTGTACAACACCAACCCCGGTGCGTCGTCTACAAATCTGAGATATGGATATACCACGGGCAATATAACCCTATCGAATAGTTATCCAAATCGCCCGGCGGTTGTGGTGGCATTCAGCAATTTTGCGATGCCAACGCTTAATAGGACGATGGAATATACTGTCCAATGGACTGCAGATAACAAGATAAAAATTCAGGTTTACGAATGGCCCATTGGACAGAATTTCACCCCGGCACCAAAAGTTTTATGGGCTATATTTGAGCCTGACAAGATCAACAGTGCTGACGGCGGGGCGTCTGCCAGTTCGATGCCGCGCGTGTTGCTGGATGAAAGCGGCCTTAAAATCTCCAAACGGGATGTGAGCGTCACTGCGGCAACGGCAGATCAAATGCTACTCGATACGTCAAAATCCATGCTCTATCTGGCGGATAGAGATGAATGGAGCGTCACAGGGGCTGCGAATACGTCAAGAAGTCTAAACGTTAACCCCAGCGATATTCCTATCATCTGCTTCAAGGGTAAGCGCTCATCTGATGGCGGAACATTCCAACAGGTTGGGATGTTTACTCTTGGGCAATATCCATATTTGGGCTGGTGCTGCTACCCTACATCGTCAAATACGATGCAGTATATTTCAGGCCAAAAGGCGAATAATTACAATTTCCTTGACAGCATAGGCTGCGCAGCCTTCAATTTCTCCCATTACTGAGGCCCCTATGGCTGATTATTACGATAGCGGCACGGTCACCGTATCGGCGGGCAGCACCGCCGTGGCCGGAGCCGGAACCTCATGGGCCGGACTGGTCCGGGCGGGCGATACGCTGGAGATCGGCGGACGGCAGATGCGCATCGCATCGGTGGAGAGCAGCACGGCGCTGACGCTGCTGCTGCCGGCCCCGGCGGCGGCGAGCGGAGCTTATGCCATCTGGTACACGGCCCCCAGCCGCAGCACCGGCCTACAGGCGCTGGCAGACATGCGGGAGGTGCTGGCGGCATCGCGCATTCTGTTGGCGCAGCGTGGTGATTATGCGGTGCGATCCGCGACCACCAATGCGCCGCCGGCCAGCCCGGTGACGGATGATATCTACCTGATCGCCGCCGCACCCACGGGGGTATGGGCCGGGCGCGCTGGCCACCTGGCGCTCTGGACCGGGACCGGCTGGGCCTATACCGCGCCGGCTGCGGGCATGCGTGCTCTGGCGCTGGATACCGGGGCGGGGTGGTCACGCGGATTGTCGGCATGGGCCGTGCAGCCATCCACATTTGCGCTTGTTGCGAGCACCGGAAGTTACGATGATTTGTCTGATCTGCCGGACATTGTACCTCGCTCGGGCGGTTGGTTCGCGGGCAATATCGGGATCCGGGCCGCCGGAAACACGCTGTTCGAGTATCGGACTGCTGATGATTTTCGTATTTCCGGGTTATATTCGATCCCCGGCAGTACAAAACAGATTTTCAAAATTCGCGCATGGGACGGGGGAGGTTCGACCTATCGCGATTTTGATTTTGACAGCGATGGTGCGCTTAACCTGTACCTTGCGCCGACTGCGGACTACCACGCGACGAACAAGGGTTATGTTGACGCCAAAGCCGCGAATGTGGCCGCCGCTGCCGTGAAAGATTATCTGCCGCTCGCGGGAGGGGCGCTAACAGGGTCATTGTCTGTAAGCGGGAACATCACTATCAGCGGGACGTCGTACGCCAGCGGTGCTGTACTCAAAAGCAATACTACAAAACGTGTAATATTCTCAAATTCTGACGATGTTAACAGGGCTCAAATTGTTGTATCCGAGCCGGATGGCAATTTGCACCTACGTGTTTTTGATAATTCAAATCCTGCAACATACAGAGAAGTTATTCTTTATAACAACGGTCTGTTCAAGAGCGCAGCTTTGGAAACATCCGGCGAAGCAAAGATCAGGTCGGCGTGTGAGGCGTACAACAGCAGCGGTTGGGGTGGCGCGATCCGGTCTTATCAGGGGGCGGCATTTTCCGAAAGCACGCGGAAAATGAGCCTGCAAAAAGAATCGGATGGGGCGCTTATATACGTTACAGAGGGCAGTAATACAGGCGCATTTACGTTCTCACCATCAGGCGCTTTTTCCTGTTCTGGTGCCAAAAATTTTGTCATCGACCACCCGCTCGATCCGTATAATCTTGACCTGTACCACGTCGCAATTGAAAGCCCGGAAGCGCTGTTGCTCTACCGTGGCACGGCCGATCTGGTGGCCGGCGTGGCAACCGTGGATATTGATGCTGCCAGCAACATGACACCCGGCACCTTCGCGGCTCTGACTGCCGACGCGTTGGTCCAGAGCGTGCAGGCTGATGGCAGTTTGGTGCGCCTCAAGGCCGGCCCGATCACGGGCGGATCATTTGTCATCACGGCAGAGGATGAGGGCTTCAGCGGCCCGGCGCACTGGCTGGTGTCTGCCCGCCGGAACGATCCAGTCATCCGCGCAGCGGATTACACCGATGCCGATGGCCTCTTCCGGCCGGAGCGCATCAAGCCGGATTATGAGGAGGCCGAATGATGGCTGAGGCCCGCACAGAGATTGATGCCAGCCGGATCGGCCGCCGGGGCTATCTGCGCAACCCGGTAGCTTACGGGGAGGAATATCCCACCCGCGTGGTGGATGATGCCATCCCGCCGACAGCCCCCCAAATGGCGCCGGAAGAGCCGCAAATCCCGGTGCGCATTTCCCGCCGCCAATTCCGGCTGCACCTCTTAGCGCTGGGATTGCTGGATACCGTCGAGGCGTGGATAGACACCCAGCCGCTGGAAACCCAGATCGCGTATGAGAGCAGCTCTACATTCGTGCGCTCGGACGCCATGATGCAGGCCGGGTTTGATGCGCTGGGGTTTGAGACGGCGCAGGTGGATGCGTTTTTTGTGGCAGCGGCGCAGTTGTGACAGGCGGCAGAGGATGAGGCCGGAGCAAGGGCCGCTGCGCAGGTCGTGTGGCCTGTCCCGGCCTGGACCGGGACAGGCAGGCGCTCAAATCTTGCGCCAGATCATGACCAGCAACATCAGATTGATGATGCCAATGGCGAGCTGGGCGGTTTCAATTGTCGTCATGACTTTCAGCCCTTCTCCACGGGGGCAGGCCATGGCAGATGGCAGAGCAGGCGAGCGCGATGTGCAGCGGCGCACCGCTGCGTTTGTATCGCGTGATGGTGTCATTGCTGACACCCAGCTGCCGCGCCGCCTCTCGGCCCGAAATGCCCCGCAGTTCCATCCAGGCATTGAAGTCTTCTGCGGTCATTGCCATGGCCTGTTCCCTTATCTATCTTGTGGAGGTGGAGGGAGCCTTGCGGCCCCCTCCGGTCTTCACTTCCTCCTTCTGGCATTTATCAGAATTGCAACGCTGACTGCCAGTTGGAGGATTTGAAGGACCAAGGGAAGATATTCCATCCCCTGCCTCCCTTCCGATCATCGCCCCTGACCGTGTGGGGTGGTTGGCCGCGCGCCTTCCATGTCCTTAAATTAGGACAATCTGGGTTGTCGGTCAACATAAATGTCATTATATAATGACATTTATTGCATATTTGTCCTGATATAGTGACGATTGCCACCCGCCTCGCGCGGGTTTTTTTGTGCCCGGCCGCATCTCGCGCGCCGGGTTTTTTGTTGCCCGGAAAGGATAAGAGGATGCGAGCGATAGACATTGTGCGCCGGCTGGCCCCGCGCGCGCGGGAAAATTATGTGGCGGCCTTCGCGGCAGGGGATGAGCTGCTGGAGCGCTACGGCATCACCACGCCTCTGCGGCTGGCGCATTTTTTGTCCCAGGTGCTGCATGAGACGGGCGGGCTGACCGTATTGCGGGAAAGCGGCGCCTACTCGCGCAAGCGTATTGTCGAGATTTTCGGGGTGGGCCGCCACTCCGCCGGGGTGACGATGGCGGAAGCGCGTGCGCTGGCCGGTAACGGTCCGGCGTTGTTTGATCGGGTCTATGGGCTGGGCAATCCGCGCAAGGCCAGCGAGCTGGGAAACACCCGTAGGGGGGATGGCTGGGCCTATCGCGGCAACGGCCTGATGCAGACCACCGGGCGCGGCGCGCATCGCCGGCTGGGTGAACGGGTGGGGCTGGGCGATCTGTTTGAGCGCACCCCGGATGCGGTGACGCAGCCGGAATATGCCCTGCTGCCCGCGCTGGCCGAATGGCGCGAGAGCGGGTGCAATGCTCTGGCGGATCGCAATGACCTCAACGGCATCACCCGCCGCATCAATGGCGGCTACAATGGTGCGGCAGACCGCAAGCGCTGGTTTGATCGGATCTGGCCGCTGGTGTCGGGGGGCACGGCATGGTCCGCCGCGCGCTCGGATGGCGAGATTCTCGCCCTGCAACACCAGCTCAACGGTTTGGGCTACGGCATCACGGCAGATGGCCTCAAGGGCCCGGAGACAGAGCGCGCCGTGCGGGATTTCCAGCGGCGCAACGGGCTCAAGGTGGATGGCATCGCCGGGCGGCAAACGCGCGACAAGATGGCGGATCGGCTCGCCGGCCAGAAGGCGGCGGATGACCCGCCAGCCGAACGCCCGCTGCCGGCAGGCGGGGCGCTCAAAAGCGGCACGGTACAGGGGGCCATTGGGGCTATTGGCGGCGGCGGCGCCGCACTGGTAACGGTGGCCGATAGCGCCCGGCAGGTAGCCGGCGTGCATGATGACGCTGCGCCCTATCTGGCCTCGGGCACCGTGCTGGGGGTTGTGGTTGGCTGCCTCGTCATGGCTGGCGGGCTCTATCTGCTGTGGCACCGATTGAGCGAGGCTGGCGCGCTGCCCCGCTGGATGGGTGGCCGGGGGGTGCCGGCATGATGCAACTGATCCTCTCATTTGTGCCGTGGTGGCTGTATGCGTCAGCCTCGGTCGGCATTTATGTGGCGGCCCGGCGCTGGCTGGGCGAGGTGCCGGCGACAGTGTACGCGCTCGTGGCTGTCGCCTGGGTGGCCATGGATTATGGCGGCGATACGCGGGAGGCGTGGGTGCGTGAGCGCGGGCAGCAGGCCATTGCCAAGGCGGATGCCGCCATTGCCTCGGCGGCCGAAAGCCGCGCCGCCGCCCTGCAAGAGAAACTCGATCAACAGGCGCGCGAGCTGAAGGAGGCAACGGATGCGCTCGAAACTCTATCTGGCCAGCCTGGCTGCACCGCTGGTGATGTGCTTGAGCGCCTGCCAGGCTGGCATCACCGGCACTGATCGGGCCTTGCCGCCCATGCCCGCCGTCTGCAATCCGGTGCCGGCTCCATCTATCCCCGCGAATATGGATGCGCGCGTGGCGCTAGGGCGTGTTGGCTCTGCGTTTATCCGCGCCAATGGACATTTGAGCGCCTGCCGGACCTGGTATTCCGGGGTGCGTCGCGCCTATGGAGGGGCCGGGCATGACAAGTGAGGTGCGGGCGGCGCTGGAGGCGCGCGAGGAATCTGTGGTGATATCTCGCGTCGAGCTGCAAGCCATGATGGATGACGCCGCCGAAAAGGCAGCCCGGAAGGTGCTGTTTGAGGTGGGCATATCGGCGGATGACGCCGCCGGGATCACCGCCGCCCGACAGGATATGGCATTCCTGCGCAACTGGCGCTGCACCTATGCCCGCATGGTTACGACCGTTGGCAATGCCGTGGTGATGGCGGCTGTCGCCGGCCTGATCGCGGCGCTCTGGGTGGGGGTCAAAATTCATGTGCTCAAGCAACCCTGATCACGCAATACTGGCCCGCGCACGCGGGTAACCGTGAGCATTGAGGATGGCGGGGTTTTTCTCGCCATCCTGCGGCCGGGGCAGGCGGCAGAGCGGGTGCCGCTCACCCCGCATGATGTGCTGCGCCTGCTGCGCGAGGTGGCGGGGGTGCTGGTGGGGGGGCGGATAGAGAGTGTGGAAACCGGGAGTAATATTCCGGGCACAATGCCGGGCACATTGCATATGCGGGCGCAGTGATTTGTGATAATAATCATGCGCTTACTAAAAATCCTAGACTTCCACCCCCTCCGCCACTTCGGAACAAAACCGGGAACGCCGGTTGCCGCCGATTTCCCACCTTTGGTTGCCACCAGCGTCCGTAGCAGGGTGTTTTTGTTCCCTTTGATGTAGATCGCCTCGTCGGCAGCAGCTCATCCATCATTGCGCGCAAGGTGGCTTCGACCGGGCGGCGCGGATCGGACAGGAAACTGGCGACGCCTGCCAGTGTCTTGTCCTTCTCGGCATAGAGCACATGCAGGATCGCGCCGACCAGCAGGCTGTGGCTGGTCTTTTCCCAATGGTTGCGCTTGTCGAGGCTGCCTTCGGGATCGACGAGAATATCCGCGATGTTCTGCACGTCGCGGACTTCCCATTCACCCTGCCGAACCTCCAGCAACGGGTTGTAGGCGGATGACTTCGCATTTGTCGGGTCGAACAGCAGGACACGACCGTGTTTCGCCCGAAACCCTGCGGTCAGACCCCAGTTCTCGCCCTTGATGTCATGGACGATGCAGCTTCCCGGCCAGGTCAGCAGTGTCGGCACCACAAGCCCGACGCCCTTGCCGCTGCGTGTCGGAGCGAAACACAGGACATGCTCCGGGCCGTCATGGCGCAGATAGGTCCGTTCGTATCGGCCAAGCACCACGCCATCGGGGCCAAGCAAACCGGCAGAGCGGATTTCCTTATCCTCCGCCCATCGTGCCGATCCGTAGGTGGCAACATTGCGGGCCTCGCGCGAACGGATGATCGACATGAAGATGGCGGCGGCGATGGCCATCAGCCCGCCGGACGCGGCTATGATCGCGCCTTCGACGAATATTGCAGGCGCGTAGGCGTCGAAGGAAAACCACCACCAGAAGAAGGCGGGCGGGTAATAGACCGGCCAGCCCGCCAGTTCGAACCAAGGTCCACCAAGCTGGGGCTGGAAGCCAAGACGAAACGCCGTCCATTGCGTCGCCGCCCAGGTCATCACAAGAACGATGGTGAAAACTGCGGTAATTTGACCCCAGAGGATTCGGCCTCCGCGCATATTCGCTCCCATCGGCATGAGTGTGAGCCGATCAGAGACGGAGCGTTTGTGGTGCTGGCAACAGCAAAACCGCCGCCGGAGGGTTGTCGGACAGGATCGGCGGCGAAAAGGATGGTTGTGAAGATCAGACCTTCCGGGCCTGTCGCTCCATGGCTGCTGCGAGGTCCAGCAGGTTGCGCAGCGCGGCGCTGCGATTGGACGGCGACCAGACCGCAGAGAAGGCAACCGGCTCCGGTTCATCGGAGAATGGCACGAACACAACGCCGGATGCAGGCGCCAGCGATGCGTCCCTGCCGACAATGGTGACGCCAAAGCCCTGTGCGACCATGGAGAGCAACGCGCTGCGCCCGACATCGAAACGCTGGATCGACGGCGCGGGCCACTGCCCGGAAAGGCGCAGCAGGATATGGTCATATGCCTGCGGGCCGGTGCCCCCATGCCGGACAAGGAATGTCTCTTGCGTCAGATTGGCCCACATAACCGCAGGCCGGTCAGCAAGGTGATGGTCATTCGGCAACGCTGCGAAAAGGGGTTCTGCCCAAATGCGCCGGGCATGAAAGTCAGGCGGTTCGGGTGTTCCGGCAACGAACACGATGTCCAACTCGTCCGCGCGAAGCCGCATCATGGTGTCGCGGGCCGTGCCTTCGGTAATGTCGATCTCGATACCTGGATGGTCTTCCCGGTATCCGGCCAGCAGCCCGGCAAGGAAACCGCCGGGGATCAGCGCATGGGCGCCGATGCGCAGGCGTCCCTGCTCCCCCGATGCGGCCCTTCCGGCGGTCTTCACCGCATGATCGAGCTGGTCGATGCCTGCTGAGACTTGCGCCACGAATTGACGTCCGGCTTCGGTCAACCGGACGCCGCGCGCGTGACGCTCAAACAGAAGGATGCCAAGGTCTTCCTCCAGCGCCTTCACCCGCGCGCTTACGCTAGATTGCGCGACACCAAGCGCATTCGCCGCATGACGGAAGTTCAAATACTCGGCAACAGCCAGAGTCTGGACCAAAGCAACCATTGGGAACCGGCCACTCAAAAACTGCGGCACCTTCGCCGAGGCTATATTCTGGGCTTGCCGCCTACGCCTACGCATTACCGTCAAGCTCTCAGATACTTTCCGAGCGGATGGCTCCTTTGACATCGCGCGCTTCGCTTTTTTCATCCACTGGATGCTGCAAACGAGAACTAACCGCAATCCTGTTCCAGATGTTGATTGTTCCAATAGCAATTGTCAGCTGTGCAATCTCCGTTTCTGAGAAGGCACCTCTAGCCATTTCAAACACATTATCAGGAATGCCACTCTGGGCGGCCAGCGTTACGCTCTCCGTCCATTCCAGAGCCGCGCGATCCCGGCTGTCGAAGAATGGAGACTCTCGCCACACAGCCACAAGATGTAACATTTGTGCATTCAGCCCATCGTCGAGAGCTTCCTTCACGTGAAGGTTAACACAATACGCGCAACCGTTGATCTGCGAGGCGCGCAACTTGACAAGGTGCGAGACGCGATTGTCCAGGCCTGATTTTTTCACTGCACTATCGAGGGCGACGACGGCACGATATAGTTCAGGAGTAAGCTGAGCGATGTTCATTCTGGTTTGCATTGTCTTATTCTTTCAGAGGGAGTGAGTTTAAGCCGTGAAGCGGGGCGGTCCTTTGGTTAGTCCGGTTCTGCCAATGCTCGAATTGAACACTGGGCAGCTGTCAGATGTCGCCAACGCGGGAAGACATCGCGTGCACCAACAAGTGCGGCGATCAGGGTATCCTCATCCTCATCCGTATGAAGAGGGGTTGGAGTGATACGTAAGCGCTCGGTCCCTCGCGGCACGGTTGGATAGTTGACGGGCTGGATGTAGATGCCGTTCTCGGCCAAGAGGTGATCGGTTATCGCCTTTGCCAACGTGGCTTCACCAATCATGACGGGCAGGATATGGCTGGGGCTCGGCATCACCGGAATATCGTTTGCCAGCATCTTACCCTTCAGCGACGTTGCCCGCCTCGCCAGCGTCTGCCGGGCCGAGCCGTTTTCTTTCAAATGATGCAGGGCCGCGCGGATACCCGCGACCACAGATGGTGGCAGTGCCGTGCTGAAGATGAATCCTGACGCGAAGCTGCGAACGAAATCGACACATCGCGACTACCGGCAATATAGCCACCGATAGAGCCGAAGCCCTTGCTGAGCGTTCCTTGGAACATATCGATACGGTCGAGAAGACCGTCCCGTTCGGCGATGCCAGCTCCGCGCGCGCCGTAAAGACCGACGGCATGGACTTCATCGACGTAGGTAAAGGCATTGTGCTTATCGGCGAGATCGCAGATCGCTTCCATCGGGGCAAAATCGCCATCCATGGAATAGCAGCTCTCGAAGCAGATTAGCTTCGGCCGATATTTGCAGACGGTCGCAAGCTGGCGCTCAAGGTCGCGCCAGTCGTTGTGCGCGAACACGCGTTTTTCCGCTCCTGAGTGGCGGATGCCTTCGATCATCGACGCATGATTCAGGGCATCGGAAAAGACCACGCAGCCCGGCAGAAGGCGACCAAGCGTGGAGAGCGCGGCATCGTTTGCGACGTAGCCCGATGTGAATAGTAAGGCGGATTGCTTGCGGTGCAGGTCGGCAAGCTCCTGTTCCAGCAGGACATGCTCATGGCTGGTGCCGGAAATATTGCGTGTACCACCGGCTCCCGCGCCATATTGCTGCAACGCCTCCCGCGCTGCGCTTATGACATCGGGGTGAACGCCCATGGACAGATAGTCGTTTGAGCACCAGATGGTGACACGCCTGCCAACACGATGATCGAAGGCGTAGATGTCGCTTTTCGGTTCACGTTCGAGGTCTGCAAAGACACGATATCGCCCCTCCCGATGCAATTTGGTGAGTTCATGCGCGAAGAAGTCTTGATAGTCGAAAAGGGCCATTGGGGAGGCTCCGCTCTATTTGGGAACAGCTCTGTCAGATAAGCATCTGACGATCTTCTGGAGGCCCCGCGCTGGATTCGAACCAGCGCTGCAAGGATTTGCAATCCAACTCGTTTTCATTCGACCTCAGTAACTTAGCGGCGAAAAAGTATCAGGACATTGCGCGAACAGCCGATGAACATGGTACCGCTGTTTTTTCTCTAACCTCCAATGGTCGCGGCCCGCGCAAAGTGCAAGGGTGGCTGCAATGAGCTGGAAGGTTGCCACCCTCTGCTCTGAACGCCGTTTTGGCAGCCCAGTACGCAAGCAAATCATCATGTATCTGGCTGACAAGGCCAGTGATGACGGTTCGGGCATCTGGTGCAGCAAGGGCACCATCGCTCGGCAGACCGAGCTGGGCGAAACCACCGTCAAGCGGGCGATCTCTGACTTTGTCTCGGAAGGAATCCTGATCCAGACCGGACGCCGCCAATGCATCAACGGCTACACGACCATCTATCGCATTAATCTGGGCCGGATTGACTTGCTCGATCCGATTCATGACCCCGAAATAGAGACCGGGTCCAGAGCGGACGGGGTCCAGACTGGTCCCGCTACTGGGGCCACTGTGACCGGGGTACCGGGTCCGCAGCGGACCCCAAACCATCCTAAAACCTCCCATAAACCACCTACGCGCGAGGGCGTGGCAGAGGCGGCGGATCAAGAGTTCGAAACAATATGGGCCGCGTTCCCTTCAGATCGGCGGCGTGGGCGGCCTGCGTGTCTCGCTGCATATCGGTCGGCGATCAGCGAGGGATACGCCGCCGCCGAACTGTTGAAAGCAGTGCAGTCCTACGCGCTGGAAAGCGAAGGCTTCACGCGCTCAAAGGTCAGTTTTTCTGACAATTGGTTTCGCCAAGGACGTTGGCGGGAACGCGTTGAGGCGTTGCGCGCGCAGCAGGTGGAAGCCAGTGAAAGCCTGAATGCCCAGCTTTCTCGTTTGGCAGAGTGGGTCCGTGAAGGTTCTGCGCTGTGCCGCCACATCACGCCAAAACAGGCGCGGGAACTTGTGGCCCGTGGCATGGTCGCGAGCGCCGATCTGGCTCGCGTCGGGGTGGCGTCATGACCGCAGGCCACGAAACCATCATGTCCTGTGAGGAAAGAGCAAGGCGACCCCTGTCATACGCTGGCGCTTCTGACCGGGAGCCTTGCGAGGGGCGGCAAGCCTCCCCTTCGAACCCCACCGCCACGGGCAAGGCCCGCGCCAAAGAAGTCCGCGCGGAAACGTTCGTTTTCCGCTGCACCCGCGTCGAGAAGGATCGATTGCGCGATCAGGCCGCGCTTGCTGGCCTGTCATCGGCTACCCTGCTGCGCGAAGCGCTTGGCCTGATTGATGCCCGCCGCCGCAAGCCTGTGCCAAAGGCTGACCCCGCCTTGATCCGCGAGCTTGGCCGGATCGGCGGCAACCTCAACCAGATCGCCCGTGTCCTGAACCGCAACGCCCTTGCGGGCGGGGTCGAAGGTTTCGACGCGGTTCGGGTGGCGCAAGCCTTGGTCGGGATCGAACGCCAGCTTGGCCGCCTGCTGGCGGAGGCGCGGCCATGCTGATCCAGTTCTTCCCGAACGGCAAAGGCGCGGGTGCCGGGCCGGTCGGCTATCTGATCGCCACCACGGTTCTGGCCTATGATGACAATCGCGATCTTCGCCGCGATGAACACGGCAATCCGCTAACCGTGAACCGCGATCCCCGGCCAGAAGTCGTGCGCGGCGATCCCGCCCGCACCGAGGCGCTGATTGATGCCTGCCCGCATCAATGGACCTATCGCGCGGGCGTCATCAGCTTCACCCGCGACGATGCGCCAGACGACCACCAGCAGGCCGAGGTCATAGACCGCTTCGAAGAACTGGCTTTTGCCGGGCTGGACCGCGACCGATACGATTGCCTCTGGGTGCGGCACACGCATGAGGATCGGGTCGAGCTGCATTTCTGCACGCCGCGCTTGGAGCTATCGACCGGCAAAAGCTTGAACATCGCGCCGCCCGGCTATCAGACCGCCTTCGACAGCCTGCGCGACCTGATGAACAAAACCCACGGCTGGGCCGATCCGCTCGATGCCGACCGGGCGCAGGCGGTGCGCGAACAGCCCGAGGCTCCAACGCGGGCGCAGGGCCGCGAAGAGCTGCACAGCTGGATCATCGACCAGATTTCCATCGGCGCGATCCATGACAGGGGCAGCATGGCCGAAGTGTTGCGCGAGGTCGGCTATGAGCTGCCGCGCCTCGGCAAAGATTACCTGACCGTCAAAGACCCGGAAACCGGCGAGCGTTGGCGGCTAAAAGGAGAAATTTTCCGTGAAGGATGGCAGGCCCCCGCCGCAGCGCCTGAGCGCGAAGCTGAACACCGATCTGGACAGGATCAGGGAAGAGAATGCCGCCTTGATGGCGTCACAGCTGGCGAGCTTCAGGAACGATTTGCAGGGCATTGCGAGCGCCGCGCTGACTACAATCGAGGCCGATACCAAAGCGTTCGAGAACTGGAACGCGATGCTTTGGCACAATCACCGCAGCGCGATCACGCGAGCGATCTGGTGGCGGCGCTGGATGCTGTTGACCGGGGTGATCTTGCTGACCGTGATGCTGGCCTGCGTGACATGGGTGTGGAGCGCCGGGATCGCGGACATGCACCAGCGGACGGGCTTGGAAGCGGTGGGGATGCAGCTGCACCGCGATCTGACCGGCACATATCTGATCCCCGATCCGATGCTGATCACCGTGACGCGATGCAACCAGCAGGGCCGCGAAGTGCCCTGTTTCAAGGTGGAGGACTGAATGATGGCCGAGGCGATGACCCCGTTGGAACGCGAATTGCTGGCCTACGTCGAGAGGTTGGTCGCGTGTTGCGAGGTCTCGGCGAAGGAATTGCGCGGTTTGGAGCAGCGCTCGACCACGCAGCAGGGGGAAATGCTGACTGGCTTACGCGATTGCGTGGGGCTGCTGATGCGCTCGCAGCGGGCGCTGACGCAATCGCTCGCTTCAGTGCTGACAGAATCCGCGACCTACGCGCAGCTGGAAGAGAAGTTGACCACGAGCGAGCGGCTGCTGACGGACGCCGAAGCGAGGTTGAAGCGGCGTTGAGGGATCGCAACCGAGAGCGGGATCGCGGCGAATCGCATGGACTTTGAAAAGGAGACAGAAAAATGATTGACTTTGGCCGCCCCTATACCATGGGATTCAAAGACGCTTTGATGTACGGGATCGATTACCGTGACTATGAGAAGGTCAGTACGCTGCCAGCCGGGGTGTATCTGGCGGCGATTGCGGGGGTCTGGGGGGACTATTCGAATATTCGATGCCTGTTCATGACCGAAGATGGGAAGGGCTACCTTCGGAACATCTCGGGGCGCGGAGGCCAGTACATTATTCGGGAATTGGGGGTGAACGCGAAGGAGATCAAAACAGGGGCCGTTTTCAGATTGGATGCAGAAACTTAGGGGGAAACCGGCTGTCAGCGCTAAATCCCCCTCCGCGCAAAAATATCCAACATGTAGTCTATGCTGCCGCAGCTCCAATTATCAGTTCATCGATAGAGGCAATAGGCGATAAGCTGAGCCGACAAACACTGGAAGATTTCATAATGGCAGATAATGCTATCGGATTGCACGTTTACGCAATTACACAATACCGGATGCGAAATAGCCAATCAATCCCACTGTCTGCGAGCGGCGAAGGGAGGTTGCTAAAAGAATTCATCCCTAAGTTCATAAGAAAATTCTCCACCGCAGAATATGAGGATGGAAGCCGCGCAAGATTCTGGCATCTTAACTCTGTATCTTCGAACTCCGACACAACGGATGGGGTAATTCGGTATGGAAGCTCCGGGTTTGAAAGTACAATAGTCGACTCGAAGAGCTTAAAAGAGAACTACGCTAGGAAGGTCACTGACGTAGAGGTGATACCCCTCTATTTTCGCCTCTGGATTCCCCAGTCTGGCCAATATGGTCTGGTTGCTCTTCAGACATTTGGGCAACGTTCATGCGTAGGAAGGTTTTGCAGAGGATTTGAGAACGGGTATCGCAGTGTTAACGATGGTTATCGGGTTGCCTTCGCCCCTGTTGTCCCTGCAAAACTAGCCTCATATAGAGATGGAGAGGTTAAAAAGATTAGCTTCTTCAAGCATGACCATACGAGCGATTCATCTGAAAACGCTGTGCTTCCGGCGGGAAACTTGGTTGACTACCAAGTGACAATTCAAGCTAAGCCAAAGGGAAACCTAGGATTTCTTGGTGGCTTGAGGGAAAAATTCGCCGCCCGGTCCGGGGACTCAGACATCCAGTATGGCGACACAAATTTCGACAAGGCAACGGCGGAAATTTTAATCGGCAAGAAACGCAGACGCGTTACACTCTTCGGAGTAAGTCGTGAAACCGGGAAATTTGATCTAACAGATCAGGTAGAACGCGGGGCGAATGGCATGCCTAAAATAGATTCAATGAGGGCAGAAACCACATCAATATTCGAAGATATTGTGGCGAGCTGAAAAATGAGAAAGGTGAATATTTATATAATTATTCGCGACCACATGTGTACATTGGTGGATGATAGAAGTGGAAAAATATCAGTGCCAGACATTATCTTTTTCTATGGATTGCCAACAGCCTTAGCGGTCGGATATTATTTTTTCCCTTTCAGCATACCCGATGGACTTATGTCCGCGCTAATAGCAGTCTTCTCTGTATTTGGCGCCCTGCTGTTCAGTGCTCAGATGGCACTTTTCAGCCTGTCACCGCGTGCACCTCATCAAACAGGTGATAGCACGACGGATAGTCGAGATCATGCTCGATATATCCGAGAAAAGAAGTTTTTCTCGGATGTTAATTTCAATGTTTCATATTTAATACTTTTGTCCTGCTTATTTCTTACGTCTTTTGTTGTCCTGATGCTCACCAACTGGAGAGATAACGTTGAAGGAGCAATTCTAGTGGCGATGATATCCCACTTCTTCCTCACGTTGCTTATGCTAATCAAGCGAACCCATGTGGCGTTTTCGTCCAAATACTCGGATTAAGAGTGAAGCGTTACCTTGCTCTAGGAGAGAGTAGCTTCGATTAGTCGTGGTATGTAGAAATGTAATTCCTATCGATAGATTTTGCCGGGACTAGTTTGTAGTGTCTCTCCTCGACAACTTTTATGTCACCCTCCACTAAGCCAAGCTCAAAAAGGGCAATTACCTGATCGTCCATAAATTGCGCAGCAATGGCACGGCATCGGAGGCCGGGAAATTTTTGTTCGACGTAGCGAATGTCTTGCGTCGTTTGCACAACGCCAATTTGGTCTTTTCCGCCCTTGGCTTGAACAGGGATTACATAATGGCACCCTCTTTTATCTAATCCCACATAAAGCTCGTCAATCTCGATCTGCCCGATACCTTTGACGGTGGTCCGCAGATGGTTCTGAAGGCTGTACGTGGTCAGACCAAGAAAGGTGTCGATCAAACGATTGTATCTGACTATGGCAAGCAGGGCCTGTTCATCGTCGAGGGTATAGGCGCGAATGAGTTCGGGGGTTGCATCAGGAATGGCGATGCGGACAAGGTCCGGGCGAGGCACTACCCGGTTAATTTTCACGAGCCTGAAACGATAGGCCGAACGCCCTGCACCTTCGATGATCCACTCCATCCCAACCGGCTGAGTAGCCAAAATGTCGTCGGGAAGTGGGGACCGAAAGCGAACCGAGTAGATGACATCACCCAAGTTTTTTGGCAGCTGTATACCCAGCTCTGTCGCGGCCTTAGGCAAGTCCTCACGATCAAACTCGAAGGCAGTTTTTCCTTGTTCATATCTCGCGAAGAATATGCGCGAGATCAGCGCCTGATAGCGGTTCACTTTAACCAATTGCCGCCCTCGCGTAGATGTCACGTTCAATCTCTTCTTGCTTGCGCTTTTTTGCGCCACTTTTGCGATCACGCCCCGACTTCGGAGCTTTAATCCCGAAGTGAGCCGCCGCAGTGGATACATCCATGGTAAGCAAAGCCGGATCGCCCAACGGGATCGCTGTGGAGGGGCGCTCGGGTGTGTAACCAAGCGCAGAGATCACCTGCGTGGCCACAGCTCGCGCGAGCGGCGGCGGTACCGAGTTGCCGATCTGCCGCGCGCCATGCCATTTGGTCGCGTTAAAGCGGAACCAATCTGGGAAACCATGAAGCCGTGCCATTTCCCTTACGGTCACACAGCGTGCATAGCGGTAATGGATGGGGCGCGGACTGGTGAACGCGCCGCGAGCGCCATCTGTTCCCGCCCTTAGCGTATTGGATATGCCATCCGGCGGCAGCTTGAAAAACCGGCTTATCGGTTCCACTGCACCCGGCTCAGTGGCTTGAAACCGGCGGCGAGATATATCGGTGTGCTCCGTGCGGGCACTAGAGGTTAACTGGCGAGGGTCCCAAACCCGAGGATGCGCAAAAGCCCAAGCGTCATTGCCTTCCCCGCGCAGCGTGGCGGCGTATGGCGATACAGCCTTACCCTTCTTGGCACGAACTTCATCAGACAGGCGAAGTTCCGCGAATTTCTCGGCGTCCGGCAAGTCATCCAACGCTTCTAGGCACGTTGGGCCTAGGGGCAGCTCTGCATTGCCTTTCTTCCCCGCCATGCGCGTTGTCGGGGCGGGATAAGATGGCAGCGCAGTGCCTCTCTTGGCTCCCATCAGGATCAGCCGCTCGCGGGACTGCGGGGTGCCATACTCTCCCGCATTCAGCACCTTCCAAGGTAACTCAACTGCATAACCTTCGGCCTCGAACGCCGCGACCAGCTCATGCAAGAACTGCTTGTGCCGCCCGACCGTCAGTCCCTTTACGTTTTCAAAAACGAAGGTGCGAGCGTCCAGCTCGGAGACGATCCTAACGAACTCAAGGACGAGTCGATTACGGGGGTCATCTAGGACGCGGTGCCCGATGAGTGAGAAGCCTTGGCAGGGTGCCCCACCAAAAACGCAGTCAACTGGGCGGTTGCCTATGCCCGCTCGCAAACGAATTTCACTTCCCGAAAGCCCTTCGACTGATCGAGAAATGACCGCGCAGTTTGGGAAGTTGAATTCGTGGACAGCGCAATGGACAGGGTCAATTTCCACAGCAGCGACGACATCAAACCCGGCTTGCTCAAAGCCGAGGCTGAGCCCTCCGGCCCCTGCAAACAAATCTATACCGATGGGTCTCATGCCACCTCCACTACCTTTTGAGGCAACCAATTTATCCGATCCAAGCCTAGTTGTTGATCGGTTTCTGTCCTGTTTTGATGGGGCAAGATGTCTTGCTTTGTCACGGCAGAAGCATCCTGCGCCGAGACCGATGGAGCGCCGCAGCCGCACATGTAAACAACAAGCTTGACCCCAGCAAAGCGGCTTTCAGTAGCAAAGGTGAGCCGATCCATATGCCGGGCACGGCTAATACGACGCCTGCCCCAAGGAGTAACGAAGCAATGCGCTGCTTCTTAGCCCTTGCGCTGGCCTGTTCTTGGTCGCGCACTAATCTCACTCGCGAACTGTCCGGGAAAAGGTCGAGCTCGCTTTCTGGGTCGGCATCCAAGCTCATAGTTTATCCTTTAGATTGAATATGTTGTTGGCAACTTCCTTGCTAACCCTCGACCCCTGTGCGTGGCTCATACTGACAAGAACGGCCAAGAACTCCGCCCAGTTGTCCGAAGGGGCCCCGGTCGAATGCGTGCGTAAAAGGTCCAGCCCGTGAACCATCGTCTGCTTGAGCATTTCCATCGATGCTGGGTCGATGTCGTCCTTCTTGCCAGTCAGAATCCAGCTTGGCGTTACGCTGCTCATATCGCAGAGCTTTAGAATCACCGAGGTCGGTATCTCGCGCTCTCCCCCCTCATAGCCCTTGTAGGCCCGAAGCGAGACACCAAGCGTCTCGGCGAACTCCACCTGAGTTTGTCCTGCCGCTCGCCTGAGGCGACGCAGGCGATCACCCATTTCGTAAAAAGGGGTAGACATGGCCCAATCTGCTCCATAAAGTGCAATATAGTGCCTAATTGGAACAAATTGTCCTTAAGAGGCGTGGTGTAGGCCTTATGGTATCAATTCACAGAAAATGGAGCAATATCTATGGATGTCCTCCTATCCACCCGTGATGCTGCGGCTCGTATGTCGCTGTCAGTCCGCAGGGTGCGACAGCTAATCGCAAGACGGCAACTTAGGTATGTCAGCGTTTGCGGCCGAAGCTTGGTGCCAGAGAGCGCGATTGCAGAGTTTTTCCATGCCAATACAGTTCAAGCCCTGCCATCGGAAGCGTATGTAGCGAGGGGCGGCAGCGTGGCTTTTAACCCGGATTTTTCGCCAAGCGGGAGGATCGTAGATGCGACCTAGTCACCCGCTGTACGCGAACGAGCAAAGTGCTGCGAAGCTGTTTGACGTAAGCGTGGCTCAGTTCCGCAGCCTTGTTCAGCAAGGACACCTGCCTCCCGGTCGCACCATAGCGCCCGGCCTGACGAGGTGGAGCGTGCCCGAGATCCTCGCCATTGTTGAGGGACGAGCAGTTGATGGGGGAGGCGACATTGCATGGTAGCGCCTTCCAAACGCTTCCTGTGGCGCCACCCCACAGGCCGTATCTATGTGCGGCTCAAGGGCAAGCTGCACCGCATCACCGCAGCCGAGGGCACCGCCGATTTCGACCGCCAGTATTGGGAAATCCTGACAGGCAAGCGGATGCAGGCCAAAACCTCATGGTCGGCCCTCATGGACGATTACCGCAAGTCAGATCGCTGGACCGGCCTCAAGCCGCGCACCCGGCAGGACTATGACAAGGTGATGGACTATCTGCGCGAGAAGATTGGTACCCGCGATGTGAAATCCTTGACGCGGGCCGATGTGATCGGGGCGCAGAAGGCGAACGCGCACCGCACCCGCTTTGCTAATTATATCCCCCAGATGCTGGTTGTTCTCTGCGAACATGCCATTGATCTGGGCTGGATCCAGAACAATCCAGCGAAGGGCGTCCGGGCGCTCAAGACCCCGACCGAGCGGCAGCGCGAACATCTGCCCTGGCCGGATTGGGCGGTGGAGAAGTTCCGGGCCGAGGCCGAGGGCCTGCCGCGCCTTATCTTCGAGATTGGCGTGGGCAGCGTCCAGCGCCCCGGCGATTGGGTTGGTTTCCGCTGGGGTGACTATGACGGTGATTCCCTGACCCTGCGGCAGAACAAGACAGACAAGCCGCTGGTCCTGCCCTGCACTGAACAGCTCAAGGCCGCACTGGACCGCACAAAGGGGGCGCTTGGCGCGGTTCCCATTGCCGCCCGCCCTATCCTTATCAAGCGAGACGGCAACCCGATTAGCTACCGCTACATGGCTGATTTGATGCTGAAAGAGCGCAAGCGGCTGGGGCTGGAAGCCTATGACCTTCACGCGCTGCGCTATCGCGGGGTGAAGGAATTGGCATGGGCCGGATGCGATGATGACGAAATCGCCGCATATTCCGGCCATGCCACCAAAGAGATGATTGCGAAGTACGCAGGCGAGGCCCGGCAGGAAATGCGGGCGCGTCAGGCACGGGAGAAACGGCAATGAACAGAACGAGACCAGAACGGGAAACTGATACCCGTTGTGATACCCTTTACCGGGCACCCTCAGCTAAGTCATTGAAATATTTGGAGGCGGGTACCGGAATCGAACCGGTCTTCACGGATTTGCAATCCTTCGCGTAACCACTCCGCCACGGGGCCTCATCTCTACGTTTCCTTCACGGCTGACACAGCGAGTTGGCGCAGCGACAGGTGGAACCGCTCGGAGAACAGCCGAATTTCTTCATCGGTGACAGTTAACGGCGGCAGGATGCGAACAACATTGTCGCTGGCCGGAATCGTCAGCACCTTTCCATGTATGCGCAATACTTCAACGATCCGCTGCGCGGGCAAGGCTGTTCTGACGCCAAGCATCAGCCCATGGCCTCGAACATCCGCGATCAGTTCGGGGAATTGTTGGGCAGCGCTTACAAGGGCTGCATGTGCCAGAATGCTCTTGCGGCGAATTTCGGCCAAAAATGCCTCATCCTCTACGATATCAAGCACAGAATTCGCCACGGCGACCGCGAGCGGATTACCGCCAAAGGTTGAACCGTGCGCGCCTGGCGTCATGGCGCTTCCTGCGCTTTCGGTCGCAAGGCAGGCCCCGACAGGAAAACCGCCGCCAAGCCCCTTCGCCAAAGTCATGATATCAGGCGCAACACCGATTTCCTGATGCGCAAAAAGATGGCCGGTACGGCCCATTCCGCACTGGACTTCATCAAAGATCAGCAACAATCCCAATTCGTCACAAAAATCGCGAAGCTGACGCAGGAAGGTGGGGCAAGCCACCCGAACACCGCCTTCGCCCTGAATGGGTTCGATCATGATGGCTGCTGTTTCACGCCCGGCCTTTTCGCGTACAGCGTTGATATCGCCAAGCGGGCACTGGTCGAAACCATCAACCACCGGGCCGAACCCTTCGAGATATTTGCTGTTTCCGCTCGCCGCCATGGTGGCGAGCGTGCGTCCGTGAAACGCTCCCTTGAAAGTAATGATCCGCCACCGTTCGAGCTGGCCGCGTGTATGCTGATAGCGGCGAGCGACCTTGATCGCGCACTCATTCGCCTCGGCGCCGGAATTGGCAAAAGATACGAGATCGGCAAAACTGGCGGCCGTCAGGCGCTCGGCAAGGCGTTCCCCTTCGGGAATGCGATACACGTTGGACAGATGCCACAGTTTACGCCCCTGCCGCTCCAGCGCGGACATGATATGCGGATGCGAATAGCCAAGCGCATTGACGGCGATACCGGCGCCGAAATCGAGATAGCGCTCGCCGTCGGTCGTCGTCAGCCATGCGCCTTCGCCGTGTTCGAACACCATCGGCGCAGGCTGGAATACCGGGAGTAGCGCGCCGCTCATTCGGATTTCTCCACCAGTGCGTTAATAACGCTGCCAAGCTGCATTTCCTGTTCGCCCTCGACGATGGTTCGCCCAAGGACATCAAGCAAAACGCTGGCAGCATTTCGCGCGGCATCCACCAAATCCCGACCATGCGCGAGATTGGCCGTGAGAAGCCCGGTGAACAGATCGCCCGTTCCCACCGGCACGATGGGCAGCCGGGGCGAGGTCAGCCTTGTTCGCATGTCCCCATCGGCGACGACATTCTCAAGCGATCCTTCCGGCGTATCGGGAAAGGTGCAGCCGGTGACGACAAGCCGGGCGCCCCGGAAGGCCTGCACCTTTGATGCCGCAGCGGTCAGCTCCTGCCATGATCTCGCCTGTTTCTGTGTTATCAGACCGAGCTCGAACTGGTTGGGGGTTAAAAGATCGGCGAGCGGCACGAGATCGTCGCACAGCCATTCAACAACCTGATCTGCGACAAAGATTCCAAGATTGGAATCCCCCATCACGGGATCGCAGATATAGGTGATATCGGGATTGAGCTTGCGGGCGCGCTCCACGAAAGCGGCGATCACCTCGCCATTGGCGCGTGAGCCGAGATAGCCGGAGACGATGTAACGGCTTGTCTCGATCAGACCGCGTTCCTCGACCCCGCGCAGCAGGTCGCCGACGAGTTCAGGCTCCAGAACCCGGCCCCGCATGGTTTCAAAATGCGGGTTATTGGACAGCAGCGTCGTCGGCACCGCCGCCACGTTCAGCCCCCGCGCCTGCATGGGAAGAACAGCGGCGCTGTTGCCGACATGCCCGTGAACGACCTGACTCTGGATGGAAATGATGGATGTTTGCATGGTCATCACTACTCTGCCGCGCTTTCAATGATTTCTGCTTTGATGGTGCGTTTGCGGGGTAGCTTTCCGTTCAGGACCGCATAGGCGATCAACCCGATCACCAGCCCCCAAAACGCGCCCCCAACCCCGAGCATGTTGATGTTTGCCGCCGAGGCGAGGAAGGTAATGAGTGCGGCTTCCCGCGAAGCGGGATCAGCCATGGCCCCGGCAAGGCTTCCCCCGATTGTGCCGAGCAGGGCAAGACCGGCCAGCGTGGTGATGAACGTCGCCGGAAATGCCATGAAGACGGCTGCCAGAGTCACACCGAACACGCCGACAAGTACATAGAAGAAACCCGCCGCGATACCGGAGATCCAACGCTTCGCCGGGTCTTCATGCGCCTCCCGCCCTGTGGCGATTGCGGCTGTGATGGCGGCTATATTGAACGCATGGGAGCCGAACGGCGCCATGAGAAGCGAGCCAAGGCCGGTTACGGTCACGATGGGGTTGGCGCTTGTCTTGAACCCGTCATTTCGCAGCACCAGCATCCCCGGCATATACTGGCCGGTGAGCGTGATGAGGAACAAGGGCAGCGCGACGCTCAATGTCGCATTCAGCGTGAACTCCGGCATGGTGAAGATCGGCATGGCGAACTTCAATTGTAGGCCCGACAGATCAACACGTTCCTGCAAAAGAAGAAACACAAGTCCGATCAATAGGATGCCGACCACGGCGTAGCGCGCGGAAATGCGCTTGAGCGCGACATATGCGGCGATCAGCAGGCCGACCAGAACGGGATCGACACTCGCGCCTTCGAACGCTCCGATCCCGAATTGCAGCAGGATGCCCGCAAGCAAGCCCGATGCGATGCCGGGCGGTATCAGCCTGATCACTTTCTCAAAATATCCCGAAAGCCCGAGTATAATGAAAGCGATAGCGGAGAGAATATAGGCCCCGACCGCTTCTGCATAAGACGTTGTGGCAAGCGCCGTTACAAGGAAGGCGGCGGCCGGTGTTGACCAGGCCGTGATGATTGGCTCGCGGTAGCGCCAGCTCAAGAACAGGCCGGTCAGGCCGACACCAATTGAAACCGACCATACCCAGGATGCCGTCAATTCGGGACTAAGGCCCGCAACCCGTGCGGCCTGAAAGACAAGAATGAACGTTCCACCATAGTTGACGATGACGGAGATCAGCCCCGCGACGATGGGATGGGTGAGATCGTTCAGTCGGATGGGTAATGATGACGGGCTGGTCGACATGGTTCTGGGTGGTTCTCCGAAAGGGTGGGCACGAGGCCGGAAACATGCCTTGACATCTAGCTGATAAATGGCTGGATATTACCAGCCATCTATCTCCAGAGGATCAGGCCATTTGTTCAAGCATTCCCAACTCGAATCCGTAAAGGCATGGCTCGCACATCCGGCCCATGCGGCTATGCCGCTGCACGCGCGGATACAGCGAGCGATCCGGCAACTGATTCTTGACGGTGCGCTTGGCCCAGGAAGGCCACTTCCAGCCTCCCGCGCCCTCGCCAGATCACTGGGTGTTTCGCGTGATACGGTCGAGTCCGCCTACGCCCAGCTTCACGCGGAAGGTTTCATTGAGCGGCGTGTCGGCAGCGGCAGTTTCGTCACCGAGATTACTGAGTTCATGCCAGGGCATCGACGCTCAAGGCGCAGCGCTTTGCTGGTCAATCAGGCCCCGAACCTGAGCGAACGCGGGAAGGACATGTTTCGTAGCGGCGGATTGCGCGAAGTGCTGCCGCCGCGCCCGTTTACCCATGGGGTGCCGGAGACACGCAATTTCCCGCTGCCGCTTTGGGAGCGTCTGGAACGACAGGTTTTGAAAGAGGTTGGCACGCAGGCGCTGCTTCAGAGCGATCCACAGGGAAACGCTACGCTTCGGCGGGCCATCGCGGACTATGTGAACCTCGAACGCGGCGCACGCGCCACGGCGGACCGCGTGCTGGTGCTGACAAGCTCACAACAGGCCATGACGCTCTGCGCAAATATGCTGCTTGACCCCGGCGACCGGATTTTTATCGAAGACCCGGCCTATTATGGCGCGCGCAAGGCCTTCGATGCGGCAGGGCTGGCCTCCGTCCCGGTCAAGGTGGATCGGCAGGGCGTGATGGTTGAGCCAATTCTTGACGATCCGCACGGGGCCAAAGCGGTCTCTCTCACGCCTTCACATCAATTCCCGACCGGGGCGACGCTGGCGCTGGATCGTCGTCTTGCGCTCATCGAATGGGCGGCGCGACATCAGGCCTGGATCATTGAGGACGATTACGACAGTGAATTTCATTATTCCGGCAAACCGACAGCGTGCGTGCAGGGCCTCGATCCTCATGACCGGACCATCTACATCGGCACCTTCACGAAATCCCTCTTTCCGGGGCTTCGGGTCGGGTACGCCGTGCTGCCGCCGCAACTGGTGAAGCCAATGACCGTCGCGCGCACATTGCTTGACGGCCACACGGCATCCATCGCGCAACTGACGCTCGCCCGCTTCATGGAGGGCGGGCATTTCGGCGCCCATATCCGCACCATGCGAGGCATTTACGCGCAGCGGCTCGATACGCTGGCGGGATTGGTTCGAAAGCACCTATCTGATTTTGTCGAACCTCATGTTCCCATTGGCGGTTTGCAGATGCCTTGTGTGTTGACGGGCGAGATATCCGAACGCGCGGCGATTGATGCGGCGCGGCGCGTCGGCGTCGATCTGCTGGGGTTATCGGGCCTTTATGCCGCTGGCGATGGCGAGCCCGGTTTCCTGATGGGGTTTGCCGCCTATACGCCGATGGAACTGGAAGGCGCGGTCAGGAAGCTGGTCAGCGCGTTTCAGGCATTGCGCACACCAGTATGAGTGGTCTGGGCAATGATGCGAAATTGGTGGGGATAATCAGTCCATATATCTGATAAGCGTGCTGGCAACGTCGCCTCGGAGAACAGCATGACAGCACGCCCCGCCACCAGCAAAACAGCCGTCGTCATTCGGCATATCCTGTTTGAAGATCTCGGGCTGTTTGAGCCGGTGCTGACGGCGGCGGGATACAGCGTCATCTATCTCGATTTGGATAGCGATGATGTTTCAACGCTTGATGCGCTAGAACCGGACTTGCTGATCGTCCTTGGTGGACCTGTCGGGGTCTATGAGAATGATGCCTATCCCTATCTTGCCGAAGAGCGCCGGATACTCGCCGCGAGGCTGGCGAAGGAACGCCCGACGCTCGGCATTTGTCTGGGTGCACAGCAGATCGCTGCAACGCTTGGCGCCGATGTTATGCCAATGGGGCACAAGGAAATCGGGTTCAGCCCTGTTTCGCTGACAGATGCCGGACGGGTTGGGCCGCTCCGCCATCTGGAAGGCATCCCCGTGCTGCATTGGCATGGGGATGCCTTCCGTATCCCGGATGGTGCCGAAAACCTTGGGACGACGGAGGTGTGCGACACCCAAGGCTTCTCCATCGGTCGCAACATATTGGCGTTGCAATTTCACCCCGAGGTGGACGCGAACGCGGGGATCGAAAGCTGGCTGACAGGGCACGCGGCGGAACTGACATCGTCGCGCATCGATCCACGAAAGTTGAGGGCGCAAGCGAAGACCATTCCCGCCAACGCCCGTGTGGCCGCCGAAAAAATGATGGAAGAATGGCTCGCCCAGATCGCCTGAATTGATCGGCGTTCCTGTCAGACACAGAGGCCAACAATCGTCCGCTGCATGGGGCTCATGTGGTGCGCATTTCACACCACAATCATGGAAGACACCAATGAAAGCACAATCGATAACCACCCCCTTGAGCCAGCCTGTCGCTGACGGAAGCGTCGGGAACGCCAGCCTGTCGGACACCGACAGCGCGATCTTCGCTGCCATCGCCGCTGAACGGAACCGCCAGCGTGACTGCATCGAACTGATTGCCTCGGAGAATTTCGTCAGCCCCGCCGTTCTGGAAGCGCAGGGCTCGATCCTCACCAACAAATATGCCGAAGGCTATCCGCATCGGCGCTATTATGGCGGCTGCGCTAATGTCGATATGGCTGAAGACCTCGCCATTGAGCGCCTGAACCGGCTTTTTGGCAGCACATACGCCAATGTGCAGCCGCATTCGGGCAGTCAGGCCAATCAGGCGGTACTTCTCGCGCTGCTGAAGCCCGGCGACACGATCCTGGGGCTTGACCTCAAGGCGGGCGGCCATCTGACCCATGGCGCAGCCGTCAACCTCTCGGGCCGATGGTTCGATGTCGCCAGCTATGGCGTGGACGCTGACAGCCATCTGATCGACATGGATCAAGTGGCGGAACTGGCGCGCATGCATCGCCCCGAATTGCTGATCGCAGGCGGCTCGGCCTATCCCCGCACTCTGGATTTTGCCCGTTTTCGCGCAATCGCGGATGAAGTGGGGGCGATCCTGATGGTCGATATGGCGCATTTCGCGGGGCTGGTCGCCGGCGATGCCTATCCTTCGCCAATCCCCTTTGCCGATGTCGTCACCTCGACCACGCACAAGACGCTGCGCGGGCCGCGCGGCGGGTTCGTCCTGACCAATGACGCGCAGATCGCGAAGAAGATCAACTCGGCGGTCTTCCCCGGCCTGCAAGGCGGCCCGCTCATGCATGTCATCGCGGCGAAGGCCGTGGCATTTGGCGAGGCGCTGGACCCTTCGTTCAAGACCTACTCCCGGCGTGTTGTCGAAAATTGCCGCGTTCTGGCGCAAACGCTGATCGATGGCGGGCTTGCGATCACCAGCGGCGGCACCGATTGTCATTTGGCGGTGGTCGATCTGCGCCCCTTGGGCCTCACCGGCAACATCGCCGAGAACGCGCTGGAATCGGTGGGCATCACGCTCAACAAGAACGCAATCCCGAACGACCCTGAAAAACCCATGGTGACATCGGGCATCCGGGTGGGCAGCGCGGCGGGAACGTCACGCGGTTTTGGCCCCGAAGAATATAAGCAAATCGCCGGGCTGATGCTCGACACGCTTAATGCTGTTCGGGGCGGAAGACTCGACACTGAGCGGGAACGGATCAGCGGGCTGGTTCGCGATCTCGTTCGTCGCTTTCCCTTGCCTTACTGACGGCATCAGCCGGGAGCCCGTTCTGATATGACGGCATCGATGAAAAGCGATCTTTCATCCGAGGATATCGCACGCTTCGGTGAGCATCCGGCTGAGGCTTTCGCCGCGAACCTCCAAACGGTCAAGGATCGCATCGCGGCCGCCTGCCTTCGCTCTGGCCGTCAGCCCGATGATGTGCGGCTGCTGCCTGTCACCAAGACGGTTCCCGCGCATATCCTGCGCCACGCTTTCGCGGCCGGGATCACGGATTTTGGCGAGAACAAGCTACAGGAAGCAAGAAGCAAGCAGGAGGTGCTGGCCGATCTGGCGATCCGCTGGAACATCATCGGCCACCTTCAGACCAACAAGGTCAAATACCTCGTCCGCTTCGCATCCGAATTTCATGCGCTTGACAGCCTTCGGCTGGCGAAGGAACTGAACCGTCGCCTTGACGCGCAAGGGCGCGATCTCGACGTGTTTGTGCAGGTAAACACCTCTGGCGAGGCCAGCAAATACGGCCTGCATCCTGATGACCTGCTCTCTTTCGTGGAACACCTGCCGGACTATCCCCGGCTGAAACCGCGCGGCCTGATGACGCTGGCGATTTTCAGCGCGGATACCGAGCGCGTGCGCCGGTGCTTCCGTCTACTCCGCGATCTGCGGGATCGGGCGGTCGCCGTTCACCCCTGCCTGACGCAGCTCTCCATGGGGATGTCCGGGGACTATGAGGTCGCCATCGAGGAAGGCGCCGATGTCGTGCGCGTCGGTCAGGCCATATTCGGCCCCCGTCCGACCCCTGACGCCTTCTATTGGCCCGTCATGGACTCGCCCTCCGCCAATGGGGAAGCCGAAAATTCGTCATGACGGCTCCACAACGCGGGCTGCTCGCGCAAGTCTCCGCCGCTCATCTGGTCAGCCATTTTCACATCATGACGGTCCCGGCGCTGCTTCCGCTTCTGCCGACCATCATGAGCGTCAATTTTGTCGACATCGGAATCGCGCTGGCGATTTTCAATATCGTGACCGCCGTTGTGCAGGCCCCGTTGGGCTATGCAGTGTGAGCTGCTGCCGGTTTGGTGGACAGTTGGTTAAGCCTGCTTGTCGCGTTCTTCGAACTCCATTGGGCTGATATAGCCCAGTTTCGAGTGTCTGCGATGGGGATTGTAAAAGCGCTCTATATAATCAAACACATCAGAGCGGGCCTCATCGCGGGTACGATAGAGTTTGCGGGCTGTTCTCTCCGTTTTCAGTGATGAGAAAAAGCTCTCCATGGCCGCATTGTCCCAGACATTGCCGGACCGGCTCATGGAACAGGTGATGCCGTTGTCGCCCAAAAGCCGCTGGAACTGCT